>NZ_JAEKJV010000006.1:0-283641 GCF_017309175.1 Salipiger bermudensis
CCTAGAAGCGCGATATACAGACGTTTGATCCATCGAATGAACCAAGGTCGCCCACATATCTCTTCAGATACTAGCGATGTCAAACAGCGTGAGAGACAAAACCAGACCAGTGCGCCCTAACTTCCGGCGCGCCCGCCCGTCATACCTCTCGAATGTCTTGCCGCCTCATCTGCGTCAGCTCCGCGTCTCCGCCTCGCTGCCGCCCCGTCTGGCGCCCCGTCGTGCGCCTCAGCGCCGCCGGTGAAGGGGCTTTTACGGATACCCCCCGACACCCGCAACCCCTTTTTTAGGAAAACGTCATGTTCTTCCAAAAGAACATGATAAATCACATGATATCAATGACTTGATGGGAAAACTTTCTCGCCCAACACCACAACAAAACACCCTGACCCGACGGAAACATCAACAACGTCAGGCGAGTCACCGGGCAAGGGGAGAACCGTCAGAACTACATGTTGGGGGAAGCGATATTCCGAACCACAAAAGCCCCCGACTCGCGCCAGCCAACGACCGCGAGTCACTGGCCGCTTCCGCCCGCAACTCGTCGCCGACTCGCGCAAAGAGACGCAGATTCTTGACGATGCGGGGCGCCAACGAGTCGGCTCGGCAGTGAAACCCGGCCCGGGACAGCCTCGGGCGACCTCCAGAGCACCACGCCGTCACACAGTATATATAGGGCTCATTCGGAACATGCGCTGACAGCCCTTCGGAGACACCGGAACGCGGCGACGGACAGGCACGCAGAGCAGGCCCCTCGAGGCGAGATCACGGGCGGCCCCGGCCGCGTCGCTTGCATTTCTCCGGGAAAACTCGCAGGCAACCTGCAGGTGCCTCCAGGCCCAGTCCCGACAACAGTATCCGGAACCCGCTCGATGATCCGTACCGCGTCCCTCGCCCTCGCGCTCTCCCTCACCACCGCGCTGGGGGCCTCGGCCCAAACCCTGTATTTCTCCGCCATCCCCGATGAGGACGAGACCCGTCTGGTCGAGCGCTTCTCCAAGGTCGCCGACTACCTCGAAGGCGAGCTTGGCGTCGACGTGCAGTTCGTGCCGGTGAAGAGCTACGCCGCCTCGGTCACCGCGTTCCGCAACGACCAGATCCAGCTCGCCTGGTTCGGCGGCCTGACCGGCGTGCAGGCCCGTCTTGCGGTGCCCGAAGCCCGCGCCATCGCGCAGGGCAAGGAAGACCCGATCTTCGTGAGCTACTTCATCGCCAATACCGAGACCGGGCTCGAGCCCTCGGACAGCTTCCCCGCAGAGGCGCAGGGCATGTCCTTCACCTTCGGCGCCAAGACCTCGACCTCCGGCCGGCTGATGCCGGAATACTGGATCCGCGAGGAGACCGGCGAAGCGCCCGAGGCGTTCTTCGATCGCGTGGGCTTCTCCGGCGATCACTCGCAGACCCTGCGGCTGGTGGCCTCCGGCGCCTGGCAGGTGGGTGCGCTGAACTTCGCGGTCTATGACAAGGCCGTGGCCGAGGGCGCCCCCGAGGTCGAGACCGCCAAGGTGATCTGGCAGACCCCGCCCTACCCCGATTACAACTGGACCATCCGTGGCGACGTGGATGCGCGCTTTGGCGAAGGCTTTGCCGACAAGGTGCAGGCGGCGTTGATCGGCATGGACGATCCCGAACTGCTGGCCACTTTCCCGCGCGAGGCCTTCATCCCCGCCGCCAACGAAGACTTCCAGCCGATCGAGGACACCGCCAAGGAGCTCGGCCTGATCGAATGAGCCTGACGATCCTCGACAACGAGACGCTCGGCTACGGGCGCACCGCGGTTCTCTCCGAGGTCAGCTTCGCGCTGGCCGAGGGCGAGCGCGTGGTGCTGCTCGGCCGCAGCGGCGCGGGCAAGTCCACGCTGCTGAACGCAGTGCATGACCGGCTAGCGCCGGCACATCGCGTGGCGCTCGTGCCGCAGGATCACGCGCTGGTGCCGCAACTCTCGGTGCTGCGCAATGTCCTGATGGGGCGCCTCGACGACCACGGGGCGCTCTACAACCTGACCAACCTGCTGCGCGTGCGGGCGCGGGATCGTGCCGGCGTGGCCGAGGTGCTGGAGGCGGTGGGGCTTGGGCCCGAGATCGACCGCCCGGTGCACGCGCTTTCCGGCGGGCAGCGACAGCGCGTGGCGCTGGCCCGGGCCTGGTGGCGCGGGGGCCGCGTGCTGATCGGGGACGAGCCGGTCTCGGCAGTCGATGAGACCCAGGCCGGCGTTCTGCTCGAGCAGGCCCGCAGCCGCTTTCCGACCGCGATGCTGGCGCTGCACGATGTCGGCCTTGCCCGACGCTTTGCCACCCGCCTCGTCGGCATCCGTCGCGGCGCCATCCTGTTCGACGCCGCCCCCGAGGATCTGAGCGATGCCGAGATTGCCGCGCTCTACGCAGGCTGAGCGCTGGACCCGGCCCCGGGTCCTGACGCTGTTCCTCGCGCTGGCACTGCTGGCGCTGCCCTTCGCCGACCTGAGCCTCGGCAGCCACGACGCGGGCGCGGCGCTGGCGCGGATGCTCTCGGGCTTCGTCCGCCCCGATTTCACCGCCGTGGAACAGATCGGCCGTGCCATCTGGCTGACAGTCGCCTTCGCCGTGGCGGGCGTGGCCGCCGGCGCGTCGGCGGGGCTGGTTCTGGCGCCATTCTACCATTTGCGCGGCGTGCGCTGGCTCTGCATCGCGCTGCGCTCGGTGCACGAGCTGTTCTGGGCGTTGATGCTGATGCAGGTCATGGGCATCGCGCCGATGACCGGTGTTCTGGCCATCGCCCTGCCCTATGCCGGGATCTTCGCCAAGGTGTTCTCCGAGCAGCTCGACGAAGCCGACCCGCGCCCGGCGCAGGTGCTGCCCAAGGGCACCGACGCGTTGTCGCGCTTTCTCTATGCCCGGGCACCGCTCGCGCTCGCGGTGATGAAGCATTACACGCTCTACCGGCTGGAATGCGGCATGAGGGCGAGCGCCGTGCTGGGCTTTGTCGGGCTTCCGACGCTGGGCTTCCAGCTCGACAGCTTCTTCCGGCTGGGCGATTACGGCGCAGCCTCGGCGATCATGATCTGCTACGTTGTGCTGATCGCCTCGATCCGGCTCTGGATGCGCCCCGTTCTGGCACCGCTCTGGCTGCTGGCCTCGGTCGTCACGCTCACGCTGATCCAGAGCCCGCCGATGGGCTCGGGCGCGCTGATGCGCTTTCTCACGCAGGATATCGTGCCGGCACCGCTGCGCGACGGCTGGGACGGGGCCGCGCTCTGGGACTGGCTGAGACCGCTGCTGCTGAGCGAGGCGCTGCCCGGCATCATCGCAACGGTGCTGGTGGCGCAGATCGCGCTGGCCCTGACCGGCGCGCTGGCCTTCGCGGGCTTCGGGCTGATCGTGCCGCGGGTGACCTCCCGGTTTGGCCGCATGGTCGGGCATCTTGGGCTCGTCATCCTGCGCAGCTTTCCGGAATACATGCTGGCCTACCTTTTCCTGCAGATCTTCGGGCCCTCGATGCTGCCGGCGATCCTCGCGCTGGCGCTGCACAACGGCGCCATCATCGCGCATCTTCTGGGCCGCGAGGGCGAGGAGATCCTGCCGGGCCTGCGCCGCGACGCGCCACGCGGGCTGACACTCTGGGGCTGGGAGCTGGCACCGAGGCTGTCAGGGCCGTTCATCGCGCTCTGCCTCTACCGCTGGGAGATCATCCTGCGCGAAACGGCGGTGATGGGGCTCTTGGGCATCGCCACGCTGGGCTTCTACATCGACAGCGCGCTGGCAGAGCTGCGCCTCGACCGGGCGCTGGTTCTGCTGATCGCGACCGGGCTGCTCACCGCGGCGGTCGACCGGATCTCGCGCGGGCTGCGGCGGCGAACGTCGCTCGGCGAGCCGCGCCGCTATCGCGACGAGTGCTGCTGATCCGCCCGCCGATCACCCCCATGGGCCCGACCGGTCGCGCGGCGGCTGGCGGTTTTGACCGCCCCAAGGTGCAGAGGAAGAGGGCCCGCGCGGCGGCTCGGGCACGCGGGCACTGACACTGCCCATTTCGGAGGCCAGCTGGCGCAGCGCGGCAATGCGGTTCTCGGTCGCCGGGTGGGTGGCGAAGAGGTTGTCGCGCTTGTGGGCGTGCAGCGGATTGATGATGAACATATGCGCCGTGGCCGGGTTACGCTCGGCGGCATCGTTGTCGATGCGCGAGGCGGCGGACTGGATCTGCTGCAGCGCCGAGGCCAGCCACATCGGATCACCGCAGATCTGCGCGCCGGCCTTGTCGGCGGCGTATTCCCGGGTCCGGCTGATCGCCATCTGCACCAACGCCGCGGCGATGGGGGCGAGGATCATCATGGCGATCGTGCCGATGATGCCGAGCCCGTTCTCGCGACGGCCTCCGAAAAACAGCGCGAAATTCGCCAGCATCGAGATCGCACCGGCGAAGGTCGCGGTCACCGTCATGATGGTGGTGTCGTGGTTCTTGATGTGGGCCAGCTCGTGCGCGATCACCCCCGCCAGCTCCTCTCGCGAGAGGCGCTGCATCAGTCCGGTCGTCACCGCCACGGCGGCGTTCTGCGGGTTACGCCCGGTCGCAAAGGCGTTGGGCTGCGGCGTGTCGATCACGTAGACCGCCGGCACCGGCAGATCGGCGTTGCGCGCAAGATCGGCCGTCAGCTGCACCAGCCCCGTGCGGTCATTGCCGCTGACAGGCCGGGCGTTGTGCATCTTCAGCACCATCTTGTCGGACGACCACCAGCTGAAGGCGTTCATCGCACCGGCGATCACCAGCGCGATCACCATGCCGCCCGACCCGCCCAGCAGGTAGCCGAGCCCCATGAACAGCGCCGTCATCGCGGCCATCAGAACGGCAGTCTTGAAATATCCCACGGGCCCGGACCTCTCTGTTTCCGACAGGGCTGCTACGAGGAGGATATAGGGTCGGACCGCGCCCGCACAATGCAACGCCCGCGCCTGCGGCACGTCCCCGCCGTCACCTCCGAAAGGTTCCACGTGAGTCGCTCGCAGCGTTCGCCGGCCCCATTGGTTGCAGCCGCGCGGCGAGGCTCGCCGGAAAAGCTGCGTCGATCTGTCATCTTCTGCGTACGAATGATGCACTGCGCAGTTATCAATTCTCAAATCCCTGTGAAGACTGGCCGTTTTGCCGCCTGTCGCGGCCATGCGTCGCACTGACCGCACACGGGGACGGCGATAGATCGCGCCCTGCAAACATCGCTCCGGCCTGCGGCCTTCTCCCCAAGATGCCCCAGGACCGGTCCCGAAGAAGAGGCACAGTCTTGTATAGAACCCGAAATCTGCTGCTGGCCGCGGCAGGCGCTTTCGCGCTTTCCGGCTGCCAGTACGATGTCCTGTCACCGGCAGGCTGGGTCGGAGATCAGCAGCGCGACCTGCTGATCATCTCGGTCCTGCTCATGCTGATCGTCATCCTCCCCGTGCTGTTCATGTCGGTCTACTTCCCGCTGAAGTATCGCGCCGACCGTGAGGACACGTCCGACTACGATCCCGAGTTCGAGCACTCAAACAAGCTCGAGGCGGTGGTCTGGGGCGTTCCGATCCTGATCATCGTGGCGCTTGGCTACTACACCTACGTCTACACCCACCGGCTCGACCCCTACCGCCCGCTCGACCATCTCGAGGCCGGCGCGCCGGTCGAGATCCAGGCGGTGTCGCTCGACTGGAAATGGCTGTTCATCTACCCCGAACAGGGCATCGCCTCGGTCAACGAGCTGGTCGTGCCCGCGGGCCGTCCGATCAACTTCAGCCTGAGCTCCTCGACGGTGATGAACACGCTGTCGATCCCGGCGCTCGGCGGCATGGTCTACTCGATGGCCGGCATGGAAACGAAGCTGCACCTTATCGCCGATGAGGAAGGCGTCTACCCGGGCCGCAGCGCGCACTATTCGGGCCCCGGTTTCGCAGGCATGGTGTTCGACACCACTGCCACCAGCGACGAAGAGTTCGACGCCTGGGTCGAAGGCATCCGCGCCGAGGCCGGGCCGCTGACCCGCGAGACCTATCTCGCGCTTGAAGAGCCCAGCATGAACGTTCCGGTGAGCCATTACGGCTCGGTGGAAGACGGACTCTTCGGCCGCATCGTCGAGATGTGCGTGGAAGACGGCAAGGTCTGCATGGGCCACATGATGATGGTCGACCACAATGGCGGCGGCGGCCTCGAGGGCGTCGGGAACGCGGCGGCCTACAGCTACGACCGCGCCCGCACCATCGACGGCTTCGGCAACCGCATCGAGCTGCCCCCGATGGAAAGCCACGGCGGCGGTCACGGCAGTGACCACGAGGCCCTGAACGGCACCGAGGCGCCCAACACCCTCGCCTACGTTCTGGCAATGGATCCCAACGCGCTCTGCAGCCCGTTCGGGACTCAGACGGAGAAAGAAACCAATGGCATCTGAGCACATCCAACCGGCTGAAACCTTCTCGCCGATCTTCGGTCGGCTGACGCTCGACTGGATCCCGATCCACGAGCCCATCCTCATCGGCACCTTCGCCGGCGTCGCCCTCGGCGGGCTGCTGGTCTTCGCGCTGATGACCTACTTCCGCCTCTGGGTGCCGTTCTGGAAGAACTGGGTCACCACGGTGGACCACAAGAAGATCGGCATCATGTACATGGTGCTCGCCTTCATCATGATGGTGCGCGGCTTTGCCGACGCGCTGATGATGCGCGGCCAGCAGGCGATGGCCGCCGGCGGCAGCGAGGGCTGGCTGCCCCCGCACCACTACGATCAGGTCTTCACCGCCCACGGCGTGATCATGATCTTCTTCGTGGCGATGGCCTTCATCACCGGCTTCATGAACTACGTGATGCCGCTGCAGATCGGCGCCCGCGACGTGGCCTTCCCGTTCCTCAACAACTTCTCCCTGTGGATGACGGTTGCCGGCGCGCTGCTGGTCAACATCTCGCTGTTCATCGGTGAGTTCGCCCGTGTCGGCTGGCTGGCCTTCCCGCCCCTCTCAGGGGCGAATTACAGCACCGGGCCGGGGATGGACTACTATCTCTGGGCGCTGCAGATCGCCGGCGTGGGCACGACGCTGTCGGGCATCAACATGATCGCCACGATCGTTAAGATGCGCGCGCCGGGCATGAAGCTGATGGACATGCCGATCTTCACCTGGACCGCGCTGATCACCAACGTGCTGATCGTCGCCGCCTTCCCGGTGCTGACCGCCACGCTCGCCATGCTGACGCTCGACCGCTACATGGACTTCCGGTTCTTCACCAACGACTTCGGCGGCAACGCCATGATGTACGTGAACCTGATCTGGATCTGGGGCCACCCCGAGGTCTACATCCTCATCATCCCCTGCTTCGGCATCATCTCCGAGATCGTCTCGACCTTTTCGCGCAAGCCGATCTTCGGCTACCGCACCATGGTCTGGGCCACCGGCTGCATCATGGTGCTGAGCTTCGTCGTCTGGCTGCACCACTTCTTCACCATGGGCTCGGGCGCCAACGTCAACGCCTTCTTCGGCATCACCACGATGATCATCGCGGTGCCCACGGGCGTGAAGATCTTCAACTGGCTGTTCACCATGTACAAGGGCCGCGTGCGGCTCGAGGTGCCGATGCTCTGGACCATCGGTTTCCTGGTGACCTTCACCATCGGCGGCATGACCGGGGTCATGCTGGCGGTTCCGCCGGTCGACTTCCAGCTGCACAACACGCTGTTCCTGATCGCGCACTTCCACAACGTCATCATCGGCGGCGTGGTGTTCGCCGTGTTCGCGGGCGTCACCTACTGGTGGCCCAAGGCGTTCGGCTTCAAGCTCGACGAAGTCTGGGGCAAGCGCGCCTTCTGGCTCTGGTTCGTGGGCTTCTACGTCGCCTTCATGCCGCTCTACGCGCTTGGCCTGATGGGCGTCACCCGCCGGATGAACATGTACCCGGATGCGGGCTGGCAGCCCTACTTCATCGTGGCCGCCATCGGCGCGCTGCTGATCCTTGCCGGCATCCTGTGCAACTTCATGAACTTCTACGTCTCGATCCGCGACCGCAAGCAGCTCGCCTGCGGCAACGACCCTTGGGATGCGCGCACGCTGGAATGGGCGACCCACTCGCCGCCGGCGCCGTACAACTTCCCCGAGGACGTCAACGTGGTCGGGCGCGAGGCGTTCTGGCAGATGAAGAAGGAGAACTACCAGTTCTCGACCGACTATCAGCCGATCCACATGCCCAAGGGCACCGCGTCCGGCGTGATCATCTCGGGACTTGCGCTGGTCTTCGGCTTCGCGATGGTCTGGTACATCTGGTGGCTCGCCATTGCGTCCTTCGTCGCGATGCTCGCCGTCGGCATCGCCCACACCTTCAACTACCACCGCGACTACTACATCCCCGCGGATGAAGTGCGCGAAACCGAGTCGAAAGGAGCACTGGCATGAGCAGCGCGACCTCTCCGGCCCAGCAATCCATGGTGGAACCCTTGGCAGACCGTCCGATGCATCACGCCCGTGAGGCCAAGCCCCACGAAGATGCCCACGCCCATTCCAGCCCCACGCCCGTGGGGTTCTGGATCTACCTGATGAGCGACTGCGTGATCTTCGGTGCACTCTTCGCCACCTACGCGGTGCTCGGCGGCAACTATGCCGGCGGGCCCGCCCCCAAGGACCTGTTCGAGCCCGGCTTCATCGCGGTCGAGACCGCGCTGCTGCTGTTCTCGTCGGTGACCTTCGGCCTTGCCATGCTGCGCGCCGGCAAGTCCGACACCAACGGCACGCTGATGTGGCTGGCGGTGACGGCGCTGTTCGGAGCCGGCTTCATCGGGATGGAAATCTACGAGTTCAACCACCTGATTCATCTCGGCGCCGGGCCCGATCGGTCGGCCTTCCTGTCGTCGTTCTTCGCGCTCGTGGGCACCCACGGCCTGCACGTGACGGGTGGCCTGATCTGGCTGATCACCCTGATGGTGCAGATCCGCATGCACGGGCTGATCGGCCCGAACATGCAGCGTCTGGGCACGCTGTCGATGTTCTGGCACTTCCTCGATCTGGTCTGGATCGGGGTGTTCTCCTTCGTCTATCTCGTGAGGTTGATCTGATGTCCGCCGATACCCACCACGCACACGATCACGGCACCATGGGCCAGCTGATGATCGGCTTCGCGCTCGCCGCGATCCTGACCATCATCCCGTTCTACCTCGTCATGGCCGAGGTCGATATGGCGCGCTCCACCCTCGTGGGGATCATCATGGGGCTGGGCGCGGTGCAGATCGTCGTGCACCTCGTGTACTTCCTGCACCTCAAGCGCTCGAGCGAAGAGGGCTGGAACTTCTTCGCGACCATCTTCGCGGTGATCATCCTCGTGATCGTGCTCGCCGGCTCGCTCTGGGTCATGCACAACATGAACGAGAACATGATGCCGATGCACGAGATGGATCAGCACATCGAACAGATGAAGAGCCTTCAGTCTCAGCAGGGCTGACCCTATATCCAGCACCAACCGTCAGGGCCCCGCGGGGCCCTGACTGCTTTCCGGAGGGTTTCAGATGTCCCGCACCATCCGCTGGCCGCGCCTGATCATCGTCACGCTGATCGCCGCGGTCGGCATCGCCGGCTTCACCAGCCTCGGGATCTGGCAGGTCAAGCGCCTGCACTGGAAACTCGACCTGATCGAGCGCGTCGACGGCCGCATCCATGCCGAGCCGGTCCCGGCCCCCGGCCCCGCGGACTGGCCCACGATCACTGCCGAGGACAACGAATATACCCGCGTCACCCTGACCGGGCGCTTCCACAACAACGAGGAAGTGCTGATCTATACCCCCTCCGACTACGGCCCGGCCGACTACGTCCTGACCCCGCTCGAACGCGATGACGGCACCATCGTGATGGTCAATCGCGGCATCGTGCCGCTCGAGCGCGCCCAGTCCGGCGACATCTCGCGGATCGAGGGCAAGACCACCGTGACCGGCCTTTTGCGTATGTCGGAAGACAAGGGCTGGCTGTTCTCGCGCGACAACAACCCTGACGAGCAACTCTGGTATCGTCGCGACATTGGCTCGATCACCGAGGCCAAGGGGTTCGAGCGCGCCGCGCCGTATTTCGTCGATGCCGAGAGGGCCGACAGCGACGGCTGGCCGCGTGGTGGCCAGACCGTTGTCTCGTTCCGAAACAGCCATCTCAGCTATGCATTGACTTGGTTTGCACTCGGCGTATTGGTGCTGAGCGGCTATGCGCTGATTCTCAGGCAGGAGCTGCGGTCGCGTTGAAGAGGTGTTTGGCGGGGCTATGACCATCACGAACCGAGACGACAGCCTGCTGTCAGGGCGCTGCGGAGCGCCAGATTCAAACCGGTCCAAACAACCGGCAGACTCCCCTTAAATCGCTGAAAATCATTGCGTTTGCGCGATGCTCGCGGCTAGGTTGTGCGACTTTCCGCGCATCGGCCCTTTCGTCGAGCGTTTTTCCTCGCCTGCGCACCTGATTGCCGGAACCACTATGTCATTTGACGCGTTCAGTGCCGGTCATAAGCGTGGTTCCGCGCCTCATCGGCAAGGGCACGCGCATGGCGACAGCGAAGGATGGTCTTCCCGGAATAGCGGACTTTATTTTGTGATCAACGACATGGAAAGACAGATGCCCGCACACAGAACGCTCCACCCGCGACGACGGGATACCCCTGATTGCTCCCACCACGCCCTCACCCGCCGGACCATGATCGGCGCGCTGTGTAGCGCGATGCCCGCCGCGCTGCTGGCGCCTGCGGCCTTTGCACAGGACGCCGCCGCGCCCGAGCAAACTGCGCCCGCAGGCGAGGCCTTTTCCTTCGACCTGCTGTCAGAGCGCATGCAACAGGCCAGCGAGTCCGACCCGGCCAGCCCGTCGCAGGTGCAGGGGTTCCTCGCCGAGCTCGGTTACGACGCCTACCAGCGCATCCGCTTCGACAAGGACCACGCGCGCTGGGGCGACGACACCGCCGCGCGCTTCCGCCTGCACGCCTTCCATCTCGGCTGGCTCTTCAAGGAGCCGATCCGGATGCACGAGGTCGTCGACGGGCAAGCCCTGCCGATGGGCTTCGGTGTCGAGGATTTCGACTACTCTTCCTACGAGGGCGAGGTGCCGCAGGATCTCGACATGCCCGGCGTCGCCGGCTTCCGCCTGCACAACCAGCTCAATCGCGCCGACACGTGGGACGAGCTCGTCGCCTTCCTCGGTGCCAGCTATTTCCGTGCCCTTGGCCGCGACAACGTCTACGGCCTCAGCGCGCGCGGCCTTGCGATCAACACCGGCCTCTCGGATGGCGAGGAGTTCCCCCGCTTTACCGAGTTCTGGCTCGAGCGCCCGGCGTCCGGCGCCGATCACATGACGATCTATGCCGCGCTCGAGAGCAATTCGGTCACCGGTGCCTACCGCTTCGTCATCACCCCGGGCGAGACCACCACGATGGACGTCACCGCGCGGCTCTACATGCGCAACGACGTGGCGCAGCTGGGCATCTCGCCGCTGACCTCGATGTTCCTGTTCGACGGTGCCGACCCGGGTGCGTTCTACGATTACCGCTCCTCGGTGCATGACAGCAGCGCGCTGGTGCTGAACGTTGGGGAAACCACCTTCTACCGTCCGCTGAAGAACCCCTCGCGGCTTGCCAGCTCCTATCTCGGGGCCGAGAACCCGACCTCCTTCGGCCTCGTGCAACGCGAGCGCGAGTTCGACCAGTACCTCGACGCGCAAGCGCATTACGAGAAGCGTCCGTCGCTGATGGTCCAGCCGCTGGGCAACTGGGGCAAGGGCACCGTGCGCCTGCTCGAGATCCCGACCGAGCTCGAGGCCAATGACAACATCGTCGCCTACTGGGTGCCCGAGGACCCGGCCCGCGCCGGCGATGCGCTGGAATTCTCCTATCGTCTGCACTGGGGCATGACCCCGCCGGGCGACCGTGGCGAAGAGCTTGGCCAGGTGTTGCGTACCCGCACCGGCGAGGGCGGCGTCTCTGGCGTGGAGAAGGAAACCGACGAGCGCAAGTTCGTGGTGGATTTCTCCGGTGGGTTGTTGCGGAACCTTTCGCCGGATGCCGAGGTTGTACCGGAAATCACAGTGCAACAGGGAAGCGTCACCCAAACCTCCCTGTCGCGGATCAGCGGGACCGACATCTGGCGGCTCGTGATCGACGTCGAGGGTGAGACCCGGTCAGCAGTCGAGCTGAGGGCCTCCCTTAAGGGCTACGGCCGAACTTTGACTGAGACATGGTTGTATCAATGGATCAAGCAATGATCGAGACACCCGACATGCGCGCCGCGCGCGACACCGACACCAAGACCGCCACCTCCGTGGAGACCGACTGGGCACCGCCCGCGGCCCCGCTCGAGATGCCGCGGCAGATGCTTGAAACCGAGACGCGAGCTTCCGAGAGCTCGCTTCTGCGGCTGTTCCGGAAGCGCTCGCGCGCCTGAGGTCTGACACGATGAAGAGAGCTGCCCCTGCCCCCGACGGCCGGACCGTCCGCGTGCGAACGCTTGCCGTTGCCAGCGCGCTGCTCCTGGCGTCTTTCGCCTCGGCGCTGATTGCCGAAGCCGGTGCCACCGACGGGTTCGACCTTCTGGACGGGCTGCGTACGCTGCTCATCTTCGTGACCACCGGCTGGCTGGCATGGGGCGCAATGCTCGCCCTGACCGGGCTGCCGCATGCGCGGCCTCGCAAGCGCGCCGAGATCGTCGGGGAGCAGCCGCCGACGGTCGTGCTTGTGCCGATTTGCAACGAGGATGCGGTGGCGACCTTCACCCGCATTCAGGCGATGCACGCCTCGGCCATCGACGCCGGGCTCAGCCTCGATATCGCGGTGCTTTCCGACACACAGAACCCCGACGCGGCTGCCGAGGAGGTCGCGGTCTTCGACCGTCTGCTCGCCGGGGAGAGCGGCCCCGGACAGATCTTCTACCGCCGCCGCACCGACAACAGCGGCCGCAAGGCTGGCAATATCGAGGATTTCATCCGTCGCTCCGGCGGTGCCTACGAATTCGCCGTCATCCTTGATGCCGACAGCCTGATGGAGGGCGAAACCCTCCGCGCGATGATCGCCGAGATGCAGGCCGATCCGAAGCTCGGCCTGTTCCAGACCCTGCCGCGCATCGTCGGCGGGCATTCCCTGTTTGGACGCGCCATGCAGTTCGCGGCGGCCTTTCACGGCCCGATCTTTACCCGCGGGCTCGAGCGGATGCAGGGAAGCACGGGACCGTTCTGGGGCCACAACGCCATCGTCCGCGTCCGCGCCTTCGCCGAGAGTTGTGCCCTGCCCGAGCTGACCGGCAAACCGCCCTTCGGCGGGCACATCCTCAGCCACGATTACGTCGAGGCGGCGCTTCTGGCCCGTGCCGGCTGGAGCGTGCGGGTCGACCACTCGCTCGACGGCTCCTTCGAGGAAGGGCCGGAGAACGTGCTCTCCTACGCCAAGCGCGACCGTCGCTGGTGTCAGGGCAACCTGCAGCACATCCGCCTTCTGACCGCCCCGGGCCTCGCATCCTGGAGCCGGTTCGTGTTCTTTCAGGGCATCCTGTCCTACGTGGTCTCGGTGCTCTGGGCGAGCTTCCTGCTGGTCTCGATCGCGGCCACCGTTCTGGCCCCCGCACCCGACTATTTCCCCGAGCCCAACCAGCTCTTCCCGGTGTTCCCGAGCGACCGCACCAAGGAGATCACCGCGCTGGCCATCGGCATCGTGGGCCTGTTGATCCTGCCCAAGCTCGCGATCCTGATCGACGCCGCGGCGACCGGGCGGGTCCGCGGCTTCGGCGGCACCGGCAAGGCGCTGGCCTCACTGGTGCTCGAGATCCTGCTCAGCTCGCTGATGGCGCCGGTGATGATGATGTACCAGCTGCGCGCGGTGATTCAGGTCTTCATGGGGCGCGACGGCGGCTGGCCCGCCAATGCCCGCGGCGAGGGGCTTCTGCATCTCGGCGAAGCGTTCAAGGCGAGCGCCTGGATCGTGGCGACCGGCGTGGTCGGTCTGGCGGCGGTCTACCTGCTCTCCGCCGATCTGGTGCCGTGGCTCCTGCCGGTCTGCGTGCCGATGATCCTCGCACCATTGCTCATCGCATGGACCTCGCGCCCGCTGACCCACGCGCTGTTCCGCGTGCCCGACGAGGCCGAGCCAGCTCCCGTGGTCGCCCGCTATCGCGCGCTGATGCGCCGCAATGCTCCCGCGCCGCACTCGCCCGACACGCCCCCGCCCGGAGTGACCGCAGATGTCGCGGCCTGAGCCAACCACGGCGCCCGCGCCGAGGCGCGAGCGCGACCCGCGCATCGATGCCTTCCGCGGACTCGCGCTGCTGATGATCTTCGTCGATCACGTGCCGGGCAATCCATACGAATACCTCACCATCCGCAACCTCGGCTTCTCGGATGCGGCCGAGGCGTTCTTCATCATGTCGGGGATCGCGGCGGGGCTGGCCTACTCCGGAAGCTTCGCCCGAAAGCCCTTTCTCACTGCCGCCGAACCGGTCTGGAAACGTGCCTGGACGCTTTACCTCGCGCATATCCTGCTGACCTTCTGGGGCATCGCCATCTTTGCCGTTGGCGCAGAGGTCTTCGGCCTGCCCGAATTGCTCGAAAAGAACAACCTCAGCGCCATTTTCGAGCGCCCCGGGGAGACCCTCGCGGCGCTGCCCGCGCTGCTGCATCAGATCGGCTACGTCAACATCCTGCCCGCCTACAGCGTGCTGCTTCTGGCGACCCCCTTTGCCGTAATGCTGGGTATGCGGCATCCTTGGGTGCTGGCAGGGCTCTCGGTCGGGCTTTGGTTCGTCACCGGGCTCTGGCGGCTGAACCTGCCCAACCACCCCAATCCCGGCGGCTGGTTCTTCAACCCCTTCGCGTGGCAGATCCTCTTCGTCGCAGGCCTGCTCACCGGCATTCACGCCCGCAAAGGCACCCGCTTCGTGCCGGTTTCGCGTACACTGTTCTGGCTCGCCCTCGGCTGGCTGGCGCTGGTGCTCGCATGGCGCTATGCGCCGGGGGTCGGCACCTTCCTCAACCACCAGATGGCCAAGCTTGGCGCCGCCGGGGTGCCCTTCCATTTCGTTTCGCATGACAAGACCTTCGTGGCGGTGCCCCGGATGCTGCACGCGCTGGCGCTGTTCTATGTGCTCTCCTGCCTGCCGCAGGTGCGCGCGCTCAGCGGTCTGCCCGCAGCGGCGCCGCTGCGACTTCTGGGCAAGCACGGTCTGCTCGTATTCTCGGTCGGCACGCTGACCTCGCTGGCGCTGCAGGTGCTGATGGCGGCGATGCTCGACCCCGAGCCGATGGCATGGCTCGTCCTGCCGGTGGGGCTTGCGATCATGCTTGGCGTTGCCTGGCTCGCCGAACGGCGCAAGCAGGGCGCGCGCAATGCCGCGACCGAGATCGTGCCGCAGATGCCACCCACCGCACCGATGCGCGTCAGAAGCTGATACCGAGAATTCGGTAGCGCTCCCATCCCTGTCATCCGCCCCGAAAAGCTGTAAACCGGGGCGGCACGACCGAGGAGCACGCCCATGACCAGCGCCGTTTTCGACCACCCCTGGCTCTCGGGGCTGTTCAACGATCCCGAGATGGCCGCGTTGCTTTCGCCCGAGCGGCAGATGGCGCAAATGCTCGCCTTCGAGGCGGCATGGTCGCGCGCCTGCGGCGCTGCCGGCCTGTTCGATCCCGAAATAGCCGCCGAGGCCGCGTCCGCAATCGAGAGCGCCAAGATCGACTTTGCCGACATTGCCGCCGGCATGGCGCAGGACGGCGTGCCTGTCCCGCGTCTGGTGAAACAGCTCAAGGCCGTCGCCCCGGCCGAGGCGGTGCACAAGGGCGCGACCTCGCAGGACGTGGTCGACACCGCGCTGGTCCTGTCATTGCGCGAGGCATCCAATCTGATCGACACGCGGCTTGCAGGGCTCGACGAGGCACTCACGGAGCTGGAGGCGCGCTTCGGGGATGCTCCGCTGATGGGCCGCACGCGGATGCAGGCCGCCACCGAGATCACCGTGCGCGACCGTCTTCTGGCCTGGCGCCTGCCGCTTTCGGGGCATCGCGAGCGCCTTGCCGCGCTGCGCCCGCAAGTCGAGCGGGTGCAGATCGGAGGGGCCTCGGGCGACCGCAAGGCGCTTGGCGACAAGGCTGACGCCGTGGTCACTGCTGTGGCGCAGGAACTGGGTCTCGCGTCGACGGACAAGGCCTGGCACGCCATGCGCGAAGGCATCGCGGGCTATGCCTCGTTCCTGTCTCTGGTGACGGGCACGCTCGGCAAGATCGGTGGCGACGTCGCCCTGATGGCGCAGCAGGGCGTCGAGGACATCGCGCTCTCGGGTGGCGGCGGGTCCTCGGCGATGCCGCATAAGCAGAACCCGGTGGCGGCGGAGCTTCTGGTCACGCTGGCGCGCTACAACGCCACACAGGTCAGCGCCATGCACCACGCCATGCTGCACGAACAGGAGCGCTCGGGCGTCGCGTGGACCTTGGAATGGATGGTGCTGCCGCAGATGGTGATGACAACCGCGCGCGCCCTGGCCGTGGCGCAGGATATCGCGGGCAAGGTGACCCGGCTCGGGGCGAGCTAAGACCAGCCAGGCAAGCGTCGCTGCGCCCGGCTTTGCCCCAAACACTTGCTCTGCCGAACGCAAACCCCGCCACGAGCCTCCTCGCGGCGGGGTTTGTTTTCACGTGTGACAGGGCTCAGAACGGCAGGCCGATGTAGTTCTCGGCCAGATCGCGCCGCGCCGTCTCGGAATGCGCGAGATGATCCAACGTCGCCTTGCGCATCTGCTCGGCAAAGGCATCCTCCCCGTCGAAACGGTGCAGCATCGTGGTCATCTGCCAGCTGAAACGCATCGCTTTCCAGATTCGCGCCAGCGCCTTCGACGAGTAGTCGTCGATTCCGCCGGTGCCCTTGCCGGTCACCGCCTCTGTCAGCGCGCTGTGCAGGTAGAACACGTCGGAGGCGGCGAGGTTGAGGCCCTTGGCACCGGTCGGCGGCACGATATGCGCCGAGTCGCCCACCAGGAACAGGTTGCCCCAGCGCAGCGGCTCGGAGACGAAGCTGCGCAGCGGCGCGATGGATTTCTCGATCGACGGGCCGGTGATCAGGCGGTTCGCGGCCTCCGAGGGGATGCGGCGGCTGAATTCGTCCCAGAAGCGCTGATCCGACCAGTCCTCGACCTTGTCCGACAGCGGCACCTGCACGTAGTAGCGCACGAGGTTCTCGTTGCGCATCGAGGCCAGCGCAAAGCCGTGCTTCGAGTTCGAGTAGATCAGCTCGTCATTGACCGGTGGCGTCTCCGACAGGATGCCAAGCCAGCCGAACGGGTAGACCCGCTCGAACTCGCGGCGCGTCTCCTCGGGGATGGTCTTGCGCGAGACGCCGTGGAAGCCGTCGCAACCGGCGACATAGAGGCATTCCAGCACCTTGCGCTCGCCCTCGTGGGTGAACTCGACCCGCGACTTGGACTGGTCGAGATCGTGGATCGACACGTCCGAGACCCCGTGCAGCACGGTCGTGCCCATGGCATCCTGCGCGTTGTAGAGATCGGCGGTCACCTCGGTCTGGCCATAGACCATGACCTGCTTTCCGGTGAGCTCCTTGAAATCGATATGCACCATGAGCTCGTCATCGGTCAGGTAGCAGCCGTCATGCGGGATGCCTTCCCTGTCCATGCGGGCATCCACCCCGGCGGCGCGCAGCAGCTCGACCGTGCCCCATTCCAGGATGCCGGCGCGGATGCGCGACAGCACGTGATCGCGGGTCGAGCGCTCGAGGATGACGGTCTCGACACCGGACTTGTTGAGCAGTTGCGACAGCAGCAGGCCAGAGGGGCCGCCGCCGATGATGGCGACTTGGGTCGTCAGGGTTGTCATGCGCGAAGTCCTCCCGTTTCCGTTGCCCGACACTAGCCCGCACGGGTCTCCACGCGAATGGACGGGAGCCTCATTAAATGGTACTATTCGCGCATGTCTCGGCCCGCACACATCCCCATTTTCAACCTCTTCGGAGAAACCACGGCGTTTCCGGATGTGGTGCATTGCGAGGCGGTGCTCGACCGTGCCGGGCTGCATGGTTGGGTGATCTCACCGCATCGGCACACCCAGATGGCGCAGGTCTTCCAGATCTCGTCAGGGGTCGCACAGGTCACGTTGGACGGGGTTGAGAGGCGGCTGGAACCGGGGCAGTATCTCTATATTGCGCCGCAAATCGTGCATGGCTTTGCGTTCAGCCGTGGCACCGAGGGGACCGTTCTCTCGATCCCTTCGCCGGTCGTGGCGCGCCTCGGACCAAAGACCCCGGCGCTGAGCGCCTGGCTCGGGGCCAGCCAGCACGGCGCTCTGTCGGAGGATGCTGGCGCGCTGCTCGCCTCGGTCGTTCAAGCCTACGCCGGAAATGGTAATTTTCGCGCCCAGAGACTGGTATCTCTCACCCACGCGTTGCTGGCGGCTCTCGCCGATGAAAGCACCGCGGAAACCCCTTCGCCCAAGGATCCGAACCGGCAAATGCAGCAGCTCGACGCGCTGATCACCGGGCATCTGGCCGAGGGCTGGAGCGCGCGGGATTATGCCTCGGCGCTGCATGTCACCACCGGGCATCTGAACCGGGTGGTGCGCGGTGCGGCGGGAATGAGCCTGACCGCCTATCTCGAGACCGCGGTGATGACCGAGGCCTGCCGCCTCATCGCCTTCACCCGGCTGCCGGTGGCCGAGGTCGGCTACCGGCTGGGCTATGCCGACCCGCCCTATTTCTCGCGCCGCTTCCGGCTGCGGATGGGCGAGACGCCCAGCGCCTACCGGGCGCGGGTCTCGGGGGAACGGGCGGCGGAGTAGGTTCCCCGCACCTATTCGCTGGGAGCGCGAATCCGCGCCATCGCCGGCCCGTGGGATGGCAAGCCCTTGCAATGAACCTCTCGATTTATCCTCGGCAAATCCGAAGAACCTCGACACTCAGCGCCGAGCGCAACCAAATCGCCAGCCCGGGGGGCGGGCGCCGACGCGCGGACTCAAGCCCGCAGGGCGCCACGCGAGCGCCGGACCGTCCCCGCGGTCTGGCGCTTTGGTGACATCCGCGTTTGCGGGTCGAGGTCCTTCGGATGGGGCAGCGAGAAAACAAGGGGCTCGAAGCACGGAGCGCCAAACCACGGTCCGGCGCTCGCGCGGCTTCAATCCGCCCCTACTCAGGCCACCAGCGGGAGGCCGAGGATCTCGCGCGCGGTCTGCCAATCGGCCACCGGGCGATCGTACTTGTCGCAGAGCTCGGCGGCGCGGGTGACAAGCGCGGCGTTTGAGGGCGCCAGCGTGTTGCGGTCGATGCGGACGTTGTCCTCGAGGCCGGTACGGGCGTGGCCACCCTGCGAGATCGCCCACTCGTTCAACACGATCTGGTTCGGGCCGATGCCGGCGGCGCACCACGCGGCCTCCTCGCCGAAGAGGCGCTTCACGGTCTGGATGTAGTAGTCGAACACCATGCGATCGACCGGCATGGCGTTCTTCACGCCCATGACGAACTGCACGTAGGGGCGCGCCGCGATCTGGCCCTTCTGCCACATCTCGTGGGCCTTGAGGATGTGGCTCAGGTCGAAGGCCTCGATCTCGGGCTTCACGCCATGCTCCACCATCTCCGAGGCCAGCCAATCGACAAGATCCGGCGGGTTCTCGTAGACGCGGGTCGGGAAGTTGTTGGAGCCCACCGACAGCGAGGCCATGTCGGGTTTCAGCGGCAGCATGCCTCCGCGTGCCTGCCCGGCGCCGGAACGGCCACCGGTGGAGAGCTGCACGATCATGCCGGGGCAGTGCTGCTTGAGACCCTCGAGCAGCTTGCCGAAGCGCTCGGGATCCGAGGTCGGCTTGCCCTCGTCGTCACGCACGTGGCAATGCGCGATGGTTGCGCCGGCCTCGAAGGCCTCCTGAGTGCTCTCGATCTGTTCCGATACGGTGATCGGCACCGCCGGGTTGTTGTCCTTGGTCGGCAGCGATCCGGTGATCGCAACGCAGATGATGCAGGGTTTCCCCATGGTCGTCCCTTTCAGAAAGCAAGCGCCGCCCATTGTGGGCGACGCCGGAAATCAGATGTCTCAGATGTCGAAGAAGACGGTCTCGCCCTCGCCCTGCAGGCGGATGTCGAAGCGGTAGACCACCTTGCCGTCGCGCTCGCTGCGCTTGGCGATCAACGTCGGACGGCGGTTGTGCCACTCGATGAGGTTCAGCACAGGGTCCTTGGCGTTGGCCTCTGCCTCGTCATCGAAATAGAGCCGCGTGTTGAGGCCGATATTGATGCCCCGCGCCACGATCCAGAGGTTGATATGCGGGGCCATGTCCTCGTGCCCCTCGTCGCCACGGCCAAGCCAGTCGTCGCCAGCATGGGCCGGCGGGTGCAGCGGACCGGTGCCCAGCGACTTGCGCGCCTTCACCGGGCCGGGCTTCACGGTGTCGAAGCCCCACTCGCCGGTTTCGAAATCGGTGATCACGCGGCCCCAGCCACGGAAGCCCTCTTCGACCTCGCCTTCGCTTTCGGGATGGGCATAGACGCCGTCCGCGTTGGCCTGCCAGGTCTCGATCAGCACGTCCTTCACCGGGTTTCCGGTGCCGTCGATGACAATGCCCTCGACGCGGATCCGCTCGCCCTTGGCGTTCGGGCCGGCGATGTCCCAGCCAAGCTCCTGACGGTAGATATCGAAGCCCGCGGCACCGGGCGCGAGGCCGATATGAACGTAGGGGCCGGCGGTCTGCGACGGGGTCTCTTTCAGGTAGTCGAGTTTCTGCACCATTGGATCAGTTCCCCTCCAGGCGGTTCTCGAACAGGGTCGAGCGGCGGCCGCGCAGCACGATGTCGAACTTGTAGGCGATCGAGTCGAGCGGCACGGTGGCGTTCAGATCGAGCGCCGCAACGAGGCTGTCGATGCCATCCTGCGTCGGGATCGTCTTGACGATCGGACACTTGGCGATCAGCGGGTCGCCCTCGAAGTAGCACTGGGTGATCAGGCGCTGCGAGAAGCTCGTGCCGAAGACCGACAGGTGGATATGCGCCGGGCGCCAGTTGTTGACCCAGTTGCGCCACGGGTAGGCACCGGGCTTCACCGTGCGGAAGAAGTAGTAGCCGTTCTCGTCTGTGATCGTGCGGCCGCAGCCGCCGAAATTCGGGTCGACCGGCGCGAGATAGGTGTCCTTCTTGTGACGGTAGCGCCCGCCCGCATTGGCCTGCCACGCCTCGACGAGGGTGTTCGGCACCGGGCGGCCGTTCTCGTCCAGCACCCGGCCGTGCATGATGATCCGCTCACCGATGGCGCTCTCGCCGTCCTTGGCGTAGTTGTGGATCAGGTCGTTGTCGATCGGGTCGATGTCATTGTGGCCGAAGACCGGGCCAGTGATTTCCGAGACCGACTGCTGCAGCGAGATCAGCGCGGCGCGCGGGCTGCGCATGACGCTGGTCTTGTAATCCGGCGTCAGCGCCGGCGGATGGCGCTCGCGGTCGCGCTGGTAGAATTCTGCTTGGCTCATGAATCCTCTCCCTGATCGAGCTCTGCCCAGGTCTGCTTGGCAAGTTTGATGGCGTGGTTGGCCTTGGGCACGCCGCAATAGACGGCGACGTGCTGGAAGGCCTCCATGATGTCGCTGCGCGACGCCCCGGTGCGGGTGGCGGCGCGGATGTGCATCGGGATTTCCTCGAAATTGCCCATCGCGGCGAGCAGCGCCAGCGTCAGCATCGAGCGCTCGCGCCGGGCGATGCCGTCGGACGCCCAGACCGTGCCCCAGGCGCTCTCGGTGATGAGGGTCTGGAACGGCAGGTCGTACTCGGTCTTGGCGGCTTCGGCACGGTCGACATGGGCATCGCCAAGTACGCTGCGCCGCACCGACATGCCGGTGTCGTAACGATCAGACATGTCCGATCTCCTTCAGGAAGCGGGTGAGAATTTCTGCATAGGCTTCGGGCTTCTCGGCGCAGGGCAGATGGCCGGTGCCGTCGATCACCTCGAAGCGGGCGCCGTCGATCAGGTCGACCGTGCCCTTGACCAGCTCGGGCGGGCTGGCGCCGTCATCCGCCCCCGCAATTCCCAGAACCGGCAGCGTCAGCTTGGCGGTGCTGGTGGCAAGATCGGTGCCGGCAATGGCGGCGCAGCAGCCGAGATAGCCCTCCTGCGGGGTGCGGCACATCATGTTGCGCCACGCCGGCAGGGCATCGGTCTGCAGAAAGGCCGGGGCGAACCAGCGCTGCATGACCGCGTCACCGATGGAGGCCAGCCCGTCCTCGCGGATCGCCTGCATCCGGGTCCGCCACATCGCCGCCTCGCCCATCTTGGCAGCGGTGTTCGACAGCACCAGCGCGCGCAGCAGCTCCGGGCGCTTGGCCGCGAGCCCCTGCCCGATCATGCCGCCGATCGACAGGCCGACAAAGACCGGGTTCTCGAGGCCCAGCGCGTCGATCAACGCCTCGGCATCGGCGACGAGCGTGTCCATCTCGTAGGGCGCCTCGGGGCAGCCGCTGAGGCCGTGGCCGCGCAGGTCGAAGCGGATCAGCCGCAGCCCCTTGGGCAGCAGCGGCAACAGGTCGTCCCAGAGCCGCAGATCGGTGCCGAGCGAATTGGCGAACACCACCGGCCGGCCCTCGGGGTCGCCATCCTCGCGCCAATGCAGATCGATCCCGTTCACATGAAGGCTGCGCATCGCGGCGGCTCTCCTTGGTGATTGCACGCGGCGGGCATGCCCGGCGGCGTGTCTCTGGCTCCCATATGCAGGCCGCGTTCCGAAGAAAGGCCGGCCTGCCCCTCGTCCCGAGTCTTCACATGCGCCGAATTGAAAGTAAAATGAGATCGAGGCCGCTTAACTTAACCAAAAAGGCAAGTAATGCCATGATCGACCGCCGCATCAAGTTCCGGCACATCCAGAGCTTCGTCGAGATCGTGCGCCAGCGCAGCCTCAAGCGTGCCGCCGAGACGCTGTTCGTCACCCAGCCGGCGATCTCAAAGACCCTGAAGGAGCTCGAGGACATCCTCGGTACGCCAGTGTTGACCCGCAGCCGCGCCGGAATCGCCCTGACCCGGCAGGGCGAGGTCTTCCTGCATTTCGCCGAACGCAGCCTAGTGACGCTGCAACAGGGGTTCGACGAGATCGAGCAGCTCGGGCGCGGCGGCGGCACCGCCTTCACAGTGGGCGCGCTGCCCAGCGTCGCGGCGCGGCTGATGCCACAGGTCACGCATGAATTCTTCGAGCGCGTCCCGGAGGTGACGCTGCGCATCATCGATGGCCCGCATGGCTACCTGATCGACCTGCTTCGACGCGGCCAGATCGACGTGGTGATCGGACGGCTCGGGCCGCCCGAGACGATGCAGGGGATCTCCTTCACACAGCTCTACAACGAGCATCTCGATTTCGTCGTGCGCCCCGGCCACCCGCTGCTCGAGGCGCCCGACATCCGCCGCATCGCCGAGTGGCCGGTGATCTATCCGCCAGAGGGCGCGGCGATCCGGGCGCTGGTCGAGCGCCTCCTGATCGCTCAAGGCGTAGGCGTGCCGCCGCGGCGTCTCGAGACCGTCTCGGGGGCCTTCGGGCGCAACTACGTGCCGAGTTCCGACGCGATCTGGATCATCTCGGCCGGGGTGGTCGCCAAGGAGGTGCAGGAAGGGCGGCTGGCCCGCCTGCCCTTCGACACCGCCATGTCGATCGGGCCGGTGGGGCTGGTCACCCGCCCCGAGACCACGCCGCCGCCCGCCGAAGAGATCTTCCGCCTTGCGGTAACTGCCGCCATCGAGACGCTGGGGATCTGAGCCCGCCCGGCACAGGCCCGCGCGCCGGAAAGGCGACCTGTTGCGAGGCTGCTTCGGGCAAAAGGTAAGCATACTTATATCTTTACCCGCCGTGGCCTTGGATGACATAGTGTCCAGACCCGTTCCGCAGCCGCTCCGGTGCCCCATGATGACAGACCTCTACGACCTGCCCGGCCACCTGATCCGCCGCATGCACCAGATCTCGGTCTCGGCCTTCGCCGCCGAGACCAAGGCCGCCGGCTTCGATCTGACACCGATGCAGTTCGCGGCGCTCTGCATGCTCGAGGAAAACCCCGGCATCGAACAGGCGACGCTGGCGGGGCTGGTTGCCATCGACCGCGCCACCATCGGCGGCGTCGTGGCGCGGCTGGAAGCCCGCGGGCTGCTCGAGCGCAGCGTCAGCCGCACCGACCGCCGGGCCCGGGTCCTGACCCTGACCGAGACGGGCGCGGCTCTTCTGCGCGATGTGCGCCCGGTGGTGCGCCGCGCCCAAGAGGTGATGCTGAAGCAGCTCGGCCCCGGCGAACGCGACACGCTGGTCACGTTGCTCTCGAAGGTCACCACCGCCGAGAACGATCTCAGCCGTGCCCCGCTACGCCCCGCCGAGGGCGCAGCCACGAGCGGAAAGCCCTCGCAGAACGGCTGAGCACAAGACCTGCGGAGGTCACATCGCCGCGCCGCGGCATCCCAGAATTCAGCTCGAAGTCAGAAGCTTGGCCTATTTCACGTAGGCCGGATCACGGTCGCTTTCTGCATCGCAGCTAGTTATGTTGGATAATAGTTATTGACCATAACTACTTTTGTTCGCATCCTTGCAAGCAAGAGGAGATTCGACATGCCGCCCAGCAAGCCCAGCACCACCAACGCCACGACAGCGCCTGTTGACGAAGGCGCGGTGCGCGGCCTGATGGGCTACAATGTCAAGCGCGCCTACATCGTGCTGCACTCCGCCGCGCAGCAGGCCGCGGCCGCGTTCGACCTGCGCATTCCCACTTTCAGCTGCCTGTCGGTGATCGTGCGAAATCCGGGCATCACCCCCTCGGCACTGGCCGAGCTGCTGAAGATCGAGCGCTCCAACCTCGTCGTCATGGTCGATGAGCTCGAGACCCGCGAGCTGGTCAGCCGCACCCAGATGAAGACCGATCGCCGCCGCTTCGAGCTGAAGGCGACGGTGCGCGGGCGCCGCCTTCACGACAAGGCCGCCGAGGCCATCGCCGCCGCCGAGGCCGCGTGCCTGACCGCATTGCAAGACGACGAACAGCAGCTGCTGCTGGCGCTGCTGAACCGCATCGAAGGTTCAATGGCCGACTAGGCCGGACATTCCGCCCGGAGGGATTGGGCGGATTCAAGGGAGGAAGACATGACCATCAGAATGACCGCACTGGCCGTTGCCGGTGCCCTCATGGCGAGCACCACGCTGGCGCAGGCCGACACCATCCGCGCCACCAGCGGCTTCGGCCCGGCGCACGTGCTGGCCACCGTGGTGTATCCCGAAATCGGCACCCGCCTCGAAGAGTTTACCGATGGCGGCTGGGACCTGCAGGACACCCCCTCGGGCCTCGTGGCGCCCAACGAGATGAGCTCGGGCCTGCGCGACGGCGTCACCGAGATGGGCACGCTCTTGATGCCCTATTTCCCGGCGGAGTTCCCCGACGCGGCACTGCCGTCGGAGCTGTCGATCCTCGGCTCCAACAACCTGGTGATCTCGTCTGCCGTGACCGAGTACATCGCCACCTGCGACGACTGCCAGGCCGAGTTCACCCAGAACGGCCAGGTCTATCTCGGCACCGACGCGACCCCGCCCTACAACCTGCTCACCACCTCGCCGGTGCGCAGCACTGAGGACCTGCAGGGCATGCGCATCCGTACCGGTGCGCCGCTCTATGCGGGGTTCGTGCAGGCGATGGGCGGCGAGCCGACCCAGCTGCCGTCGTCGGAGCTGTTCGAGGGCCTGAGCCAGGGCGTCATCGACGGCACCTTCAGCGCCAACCACGAGATCATCGCCAACCGTCTCGGCGACGTCATCAGCTACGTGACCGAGATCGAGGAAGGTGTGTTCAACGGCGCCGCAGCCGGCGGCGTGAGCGGCCTGCTCTGGATGCGGATGTCTGGAGAGGATCGCCAGGCGCTGGCCCGCGCGACCCAGTACGGCATCGCCAAGGGCCTCGTCGGCTTCCTCGAAGATGCCGAGAAGGCCCGCGAGGTCGAGGGCATCGAGTTCATCGCTCCCGATGATACCCTGCTCGCCGCCAAGGAAGCCTACAACGAAGAGCGCCTCGCCGCCGCCGCCGACATCCTGACCGAGCGCGGCGTCGAGGACGCGCAGGCCAAGATCGACCGCTACAAGGCGCTGATCGAAAAGTGGGAAGGGCTCGTTTCCACCGACATGAGCTACGAGGATCTCGCCGAGCTGCGCTACGAAGAGATCTTCTCCAAGATCGACCTCAACAACTACGGCTCCTGACCGGGCTGGCGCGCCCTGCCCCGAGGCCGGGCGCGCACCTCATCACTCCCCCCACACATATTCCGTCGGAGAGGGTCATGTACCTCATCGAGAAATGGATCGGCCGGATCAGCGCCGTACTGGCGTCGCTCGTCCTGCTGGCAATGATGCTGCAGATCGTCATCGACGTCTTCATGCGCACCTTCCTGGGCTCGGGCTTCCCGGCCACCGCCGATCTCGTCAGCCGCTACTACATGGTCGCGATCAGTTTCCTGCCGCTCGCCATGACCGAAATCCGCCGCCGCCATATCGAGGCGACGATCTTCACCGACAATCTCACGGGCCGGCCGCGCCAGGTCATCGCCTTCCTGGGCTTCGCCATCGCGCTCGCCGCCTTCGTGCCGATGACCTGGGGCACGGCGCAGAACGCGCTGCGCCAGACCGACCGGGGCGCCTATGTCGAGGTCGGCACCACCGTGTTCCAGACCTGGCCCACCTACTGGATCCTGCCGATCTCGTTCGGGCTGATGTCGCTGGTGCTGGTGCTGCGCCTCATCGAGGTCGCCACCGGCAAGTTCGAACTGCGCGCCCATGACCCGCTCGACGAACTGCAGGCCACGCATAAGGAGACAAACTGATGGATCCGATCACCGTCGGCCTTCTGGCCCTCGTCGGGCTGCTGGGTCTCATCGCGCTGCGCGTGCCGATCGGCGTCAGCCTGATCTTCGTGTCGTTCCTCGGCATCTGCGGCATCGCCGGCCTGCGCCCCGCCATGAGCATGCTGTCCAACATTCCCTACACCTCCTCGGCAAGCTGGACGCTGAGCTCGATTCCGATGTTCCTGCTGATGGGCTACATCGCCTACCACTCGGGCCTCACCAAGGGCCTGTTCGAGGCCGCTAGGGTCTGGTGGAGCTGGCTGCCCGGCGGGCTCGCCATCGCCTCGCTGGCCGGCGCCAGCGGCTTCGCCGCGGTCTCCGGCTCGTCCGTCGCTTGCTCCGCCGCCATCGGCCGCATCGCCATCCCCGAGATGAAGCGCAACAATTACGACCTGCGCGTCGCCACCGGCTCGGTCGCCGCAGGCGGGACCATCGGCGCGCTGATCCCGCCCTCGATCATCCTGATCCTGTTCGGCATCCAGTCAAACAGCTCGATCAACGCGCTGTTCATGGGCGGCATCTTCCTCGGCCTCGCCTCACTGCTGTTCTACATCATGGCGGTGCTCTTCGTCTGGTGGCGCAAGCCCGAGCGGCTGCCCATGGTCGAGCCCTACACGATGGGCGACCGTTGGAAGAAGACGCTCGAGATCTGGCCGGTGCTGCTGCTGATCTGCGCCGTGCTCGGCGGTCTCTTCGGCGGCATCTTCACCGCCACCGAGGCCGGGGCCTTCGGCGCCTTCATGGCCCTGGCGCTGGGACTTCTGCGCCGCTCGCTGAGCTGGGCCGATTTCAAGGAAAGCCTCGTCGACACCATCCTCGCTTCGGGCGCGCTGTTCATCATCGCCATCGGTGCAGGGCTCTTCACCCGCCTCGTGGCGATGTCGGGGCTCTCGCGGGAAGTGGGGATGCTGGTCGAGGCGATGGGCCTCGGCACCACCGGGCTGCTGCTGATCATCGTGCTGATCTACATCGCGCTCGGCATGTTCCTCGAGCCGATCGGCGCGTTGCTGCTGACCCTGCCGCTGTTCCTGCCCCTGACCACCGCGCATGGCATCGACACCATCTGGTTCGGCCTGCTGGTCGCCAAGCTGCTCGAGATCGGGATGATCACGCCACCGGTCGGGCTCAACGTCTTCGTCATCCACTCTGTGGCGCGGGACTACGTCAAGCTCGAGCAGATCTTCGCCGGCATCCTGCCGTTTCTCGCCGCCGACATCGCGCTTGTCGCAGCCATGCTGCTGACCCGCGGCCTGTTCTGAGGAGCCTCCCAATGGACATCAACAACACCATCGCGCTGGTCACCGGCGGCGGCAGCGGCCTCGGCGCCGCCACCGCCCGGCGGCTGGCAAAGGCGGGGGCCCGCGTCGTCGTCATGGACCTGAGCCTCGAAGCCGCCAAGGCCGTCGCGGCCGAGATCGGCGGGCTTGGCCTCGCGGCCGACGTCTCCGACGCGGCCTCGGTCGAGGCCGGCTTCGCCCGCTGCAAGGACGAGCTGGGCAGCGCACCGCGCATCGTGGTGAGCTGCGCCGGGATCGGCACCGCGTCGCGCATCCTCCCGCGCGACGGGGCGCTGACCGTCGACCTGTTCGAGCGCACCCTCCGGGTGAACCTGCTGGGCACCTACACGGTGCTCAACATCGCCGCCCGCGAGATGGCTGCGCTCGAACCGGTCGACGATGACGGCGCTCGCGGCGTCATCGTCAACACTGCCTCGGTGGCCTATCAGGACGGCCAGATCGGCCAGGCCGCTTATGCCGCCTCCAAGGGCGGTGTGGCTTCACTGACCCTGCCGGCCGCGCGCGAGCTGGCGCGCTTCGGCATCCGGGTGATGACCGTCGCCCCGGGCCTCTTCGAGACCGCCATGAGCGCCGGGCTGCCGCCCGAAGCCAAGGCCTCGCTCGAGGCCGGCCTGCCCTTCCCGTCGCGGATGGGCAAACCCGAAGAATACGCGATGCTGGTGCAGCAGATCGTCGAGAACCCCCTTCTGAACGGCGAGGTCATCCGCATCGACAGCGCCGTCCGCCTTGCCCCCAAATGAACGCCCAAGTGAGGACTGACACCATGAAAGGCACCTATACCGAAGCCTCCTACGACGGGCAGATCGCCGAGCTCGAACTGATCCGCGAGGACAAGCGCAACGCCATGTCCGACGGGCTGCTGGCCGAGATCGAGGAGTTCTACAACACTCTGCCGAAAGAGGTCCGCGTGGTCGTGCTGCACGGTCGCGGCGGTCACTACTGCTCCGGGCTCGATCTGGCCGAGCACGTGTCGCGCAGCGCCGAGGACGGCGTCTACCACTCGCGCAACTGGCACCGTGTGCTCGACATGATCCAGTATGGCGGCGTCATCACCGTCAGCGCCATGACCGGCGCGGTGATCGGCGGCGGGCTCGAGATGGCCACCGCCACCCATGTGCGCATTGCCGAGCCGTCGGTGATCTTCCAGCTGCCGGAAGGCCGTCGCGGCATCTTCGTGGGCGGTGGCGCCACGGTGCGCGTGGGCCGCATCCTCGGCCCCGACCGGATGGTCGAGATGATGCTCACCGGGCGCAAGTACAACGCCGACGAGGGCCTGCAGCTCGGCCTCACCCATTACAGTGTCGGCGAGGGCGAGGCCCTGCCGATGGCGCGCAAGCTGGCCGCCAAGATCGCCGCCAACGCGCCGATGTCGAACTACTTCATGGTCAACGCCCTGACCCGCATCGGCGACATGTCGCGCTCGGACGGGCTCTTTACCGAGAGCCTCGCGGCGGCGCTGGTGCAGACCACGCCGGACGCCGAGGAGGGCCTGCGCGCCTTCCTCGAAAAGCGCAACCCGGTCTTCCGCTGAGAACGCGGGGAGGAGGAGCCAATGAACACCCACGTCATCGAACGCGCCCCAAAGGACCCGACCGCCCGGGCCGACTGGGCCCGCCGCCACACCCTGACCCGCTTTGTTCCGCACAAGGTGATCCGCGAGGACCGCGCCGACGGCAGCATCCTGCTGCGCTCGGGCTACGACCTGCCCGAGCCGGTCGCCAATACCGGCGTCTGGCTGCATGAATGGGCCGAGAAGGCACCCTACCGGGTCGCCGTCTCAGAGCGCCCCGTCGAGGGGCCGGGCTGGCGCAACATCACCTATCTCGAGCTGCTGCAGCAGGTCCGCGCCATCGCCTCGGCGCTGCTGGCCCGCGGCCTTGGCGAGGGCGACACCATCGCCATGATGTCGGGCAACGGGCTCGACCACCTGCTGCTGTCCCTCGCGGCGCAGTATATCGGCCTGCCGGTGGTGCCGCTGGCCGAGCAGTATTCGCTGATCACCGAAGCCCATGGCCGGCTGATCTACGTGCTCGACAAGGTGACCCCCAAGATGGCCTTCGTCGATGACGCCACCCGTTACGCGGCGGCGCTGGCGCTGCCGCAGCTTGCCGATGTGGAGATCGTTGCCGCGCGTGGCGAGGCCGGGCGCCCGGTCACCCCCATGTCCGAACTTGTGCATACCGAGGAGAGCCCCGAGCTCGACGCCGCCCATGCCAAGGTCGGCCCGGACACGCTGGCCAAGATCCTCTTCACCTCCGGGTCGAGCTCGGATCCCAAGGGCGTGCTCACCACGCACCGGATGATGTGCGTGAACCAGGTGCAGATGGAGGTGGCCCTGCCCTTCCTGAAGGACCACGCACCGCGCATCACCGACTGGCTGCCGTGGAACCACGTGTTCGGCGGCTCGCACAACGTCAACATGATGCTGAGCCACGGCGGCACGCTGACCATCGACAGCGGCAAGCCCACCGGGCGCGGCTTTGCCACCACGCTGAAGAACCGAACCGACCGCCCCGGCACGCTGGCCTTCAACGTGCCGGTGGGCTGGAACATGCTGGTCGACGCCATCAAGGACGATCCCGCCACGCAGGAACACCTGTTCAAGGACCAGCAGCTGCTGTTCTACGCCGGCGCCTCGCTGCCGCAGGACGTCTGGGAGGCGCTCGAGCAGTTCTGCCTGCGCGCCCGTGGCGGCCTGCCGATGATGATCTCGAGCTGGGGCCTGACCGAGACCGCGCCGGCCTGCGTCATGGTGCACGAGCCGATCGGACGCTCGGGCGTCATCGGCGTGCCGCTGCCGGCGGTCGAGCTCAAGCTGATCCCCGACGCGGACATGCGCTGCGAGATCCGGGTCAAGGGCCCCAACATCATGCCGGGCTATTACGGCGACCCAGAGAAAACCGCGCAAGCGTTCGACGAGGAGGGCTTCTTCATCACCGGCGACGCGGTGCGCTTCGTCGATCCCGAGGACGAGAACCGTGGCCTGGTCTTCGATGGCCGCGTGTCCGAGGATTTCAAGCTCGACACCGGCACCTGGGTACAGGCCGGCAACCTGCGCATGACCGCGCTCAAGGAGCTGGCAGGGCTGGCGCAGGACGTGGTGATCTGCGGCCATGACCGCGGCGAGGTGGGGCTGTTCATCTTCCCCGCGCCCGGTGCGGCAGAGCCCGGAGAGGTCACCGAGGGCGCGGTCACCGACACCCATCTGATGACCCAGATCGAGGTCAAGCTGCGCGAGATGAACGCCCATGTCACCGGCTCGGCCAAGCGCATCACCCGGGCCATCGTTCTCGCCGAGCCGCCTTCGCTGGAGCACCACGAGATCACCGACAAGGGGTCTCTCAACATCAAGAAGATCCTGACCCGCCGGGCCGACCTGCTCGAGCGGCTCTACGACAACGAAGACCCGGCGCTGATCCGCGTCTGAGGAGGACTGACCATGATCGATTTCGAAAAGGTCCGCGCGATCGACTTCCACACCCATGCCGAGGAGGCCTGCGGCTGTCACACCGATGATGGCTACGACGAGCTTCAGTCGACGATGGCCAAGTATTTCGGCGCACCCTGGGCGCATCCGCCGACCATCGACGAGACCGCCGCGCATTACCGCGAGAAGAACATCGCCGCGGTGATCTTCCCGGTCGATAGCGAACGCGAGACCGGCTACCGGCGCTACAACAATTACGAGGTCGCCGAGGCCTGCGCCAAGAACGCCGACATCCTGATCCCGTTTGCCTCGATCGACCCGGCCAAGGGCAAGCTCGGCGCCCGAGAGGCACGCGACCTGGTGGAAAACCACGGCATCAAGGGGTTCAAGTTCCACCCCACGATGCAGGGTTTCTACCCCAACGACCGCATGGCCTACCCGCTTTACGAGGCCATCGCCGAGGCCGGCGTGCCGGCGCTGTTCCACACCGGCCAGACCGGCGTCGGATCGGGGATGCGCGGCGGCAACGGCATGCGGCTCAAGTACTCGAACCCGATGTACATGGACGATCTCGCCGTCGACTTCCCCGACATGCCGATCATCCTCGCGCACCCCTCCTTCCCCTGGCAGGAAGAGGCGCTCTCGGTCGCGCAGCACAAGCCCAACGTCTATATCGACCTGAGCGGCTGGTCGCCGAAGTACTTCCCCAAGATCCTCGTGCAATACGCCAACACGATCCTGAAGAAGAAGATGCTCTTCGGCTCCGACTGGCCGATGATCGCGCCCGAGAAGTGGCTGAACGCCTTCGACAAGGCCGAGTTCCGCGACGAGGTCCGCCCGATGATCCTCAAGGACAACGCCATGCGGCTCCTGGGGGTGTCGTGACATGACCACGTTCCACGCCCCCACCGACGACATCCTGTTCTCGCTGCGCCACGTCGCCCGCGCCGACCGCCTGCCCGACTGGGACGACGAGCTGGCCAGCGAGATCACCGGCCATTTCGCCGCCTTCGCCGAGGGCCGCATCGCACCGCTCGACGCGCCCGGCGACGAACAGGGCTGCCGGCTCGAGAACGGCCGCGTCCGGATGCCCGACGGCTTTGCCGAGGTCTATGCCGAGCTCTCCGAGGGCGGCTGGCAGGGCATCGCGGCGCCCGAGGAGTTCGGCGGCATGGGGCTGGGCGGGCCGGTGCTGGCGGCGGTGAGCGAGATCTTCACCGGCGCCAACCATTCGCTGCAGATGGTCACCTCGCTGGCCCATGGCGCGATCTCGCTGCTGATGCGCTTCGGCTCCGAGGCGCAAAAAGAGGCGTATATCCCGAAGCTCGCCTCGGGCGAGTGGCTCTCGACCATGTGCCTGACCGAGCCGGGCGCCGGCTCCGACCTGTCGGCGATCCGCACCAAGGCCACGCGCGACGGCGAGAGCTGGCGCATCGAGGGCGAGAAGATCTTCATCTCCGGCGGCGATCAGGACATGACCGACAACATCCTGCACCTCGTGCTCGCCCGCACCGGCGCGCCCGAGGACGGGATCCGCGGGCTCAGCCTGTTTGCCTGCCCGGCGATCCGCGAAGATGGGGTGCGCAACGCCGTCACCGTGACCCGGATCGAGGAAAAGCTCGGCCTGCACGCCTCGCCGACCTGCCAGCTCGCCTTCGACGGCGCGCAGGGGGAACTCGTTGGCGCCGAGGGCGCAGGGCTCAAGGCGATGTTCGCGATGATGAACCACGCCCGACTCGACGTGGGCCTGCAGGGCGTCGCCCACGCCGCCCGCGCGGCGGACCTCGCCTTGCATTACGCCGCCGAGCGCAAGCAGGGCCGTGGCGCCGATGGGAACGTGGCGAGCATCGACCAGCACCCCGACGTGGCACGCATGATCGACGAATGCGACGCGCTGGCACTTGGTGGCCGGGCGCTCTGCCACATCACGCTGGTGGCGCAAGAGCTCGGCACCGAGCCCGACTTCGTCGAGTTCATGACCCCCGTGTGCAAGTATTTCTGCACCGAGGCCGGCAGCCGTGCCGCCGACCTCGCGATCCAGGTGATGGGCGGCTACGGCTACCTGCGCGAATACGGCGCCGAGCAGAACTGGCGCGACAACCGCATCTGCGCCATCTACGAAGGCACCAACGGCATCCACGCCCGCACCACCGCCACCCGCTCGCTGACGCTCAACGACGGGGCCGGGGCACGCGCCTTTGCCGCCTTCCTGCGCGACAGCGACCCCGCGCTCGAGGAGGGCGCAGGGCAGTGGGAGGCCGAAGCACAGCGCATCTCCGGCGGCGGCCATGCCGCACGCGATGCCCATCGCTTCATGGAACTGACCTGCGATCTCGCCTACCGCGCCGCATGGGGCCGGCTGAAGAGCGCTGCCGAGCAGGCCCCGGACAGCAGTCGGCTGCAGCGGCTTGCCGCAAGCGTCCTTGGCGAGCTCGGCGACCTGCGCGCTGCCGGCTGATCGTCGCGCCCGGAGCCCGGCCCACCCGGCTCCGGGCGCGACTCAGGTCTTGGTCGGGTCAGTCGCGCGTCTCGCGCGGAATGGCGCCGTGCACAGTATGCCTCGGTGCGCCATGTCGCACCGGCGAGCGCGGATGTGCTGCTCTGATTGACTGCAATCAATTCAAGCATTGACGGCATAATTGATTCCTGCGACCTGCTGTGTGGTCAAGTGGTCGAAATGGGACACAGGCAATGTGCGAGACGAAAGACACCAAGAGCGCCATGCTCAAGGGCGCGCGGTTGCGCTGCCCGCAATGCGGCGAGGGAAAGCTCTTCGACAGCTATCTCAAGGTCACCGCCTCCTGCGACGCCTGCGGCCTAGACCTAACGCCCCAGCGCGCCGATGACGGCCCGGCCTATATCGTGATCCTGCTGGTCTGCCACATCGTCGGCTTCGCCATGCACCTGATGTACAAGTCGTTCCTCGACGATCCGCTGATGCTTGCCCTGATCCTCGGCGGCGCCGCGCTCGCGCTGTCGCTCGCCCTTCTGCCGCCGGTCAAGGGCATGGTCGTCGCCATCCAGTGGGCCAAGGGCATGCACGGCTTCGGCGCAAGGGCGGGCTGACCGAACCCGCTCAGCCCATGAAACTGTTCGGCGTGAGCGCGTTTGCGAGGGCATGCAGGTTCTCGCTCAGGGTCTCGCGCGTGGCGGGACCGCCGAGGCAGACGCGCAGCTGTTCGCCCGGGCGCCCCAGCACGGTGAACGCATCCGAAGGCATCAACCCGATCTGCCGCCGCGCCATCCGCGCAACGACATCGGCGCGCCCCACACCCTCGGGCAGGTCGAGCCAGATGTTGAAGGCGTTCTCCGCCCCGCGATAGCGCATATTGCTCAGCACTTCGCCCGCCAGCGCCTGCCGCGCCGCGCTTTCTGCGCGGACAAAGCGACGAATGCCGTCGGCGGTGCCGTCCTCGATCCATTGCGTGACAAGCGCCATCGACAGTGGCGAGGGCATCACCGAAAGCGCCCGGATCGCCTGCGCCAGATCATGCGCGCAGCGCGGTGTCGGCGCGATGGTGAAAGCCAGCCGCAGCCCGGCGCCGATGCATTTCGCCAACCCGCCGATATGCCAGGTCAGCTCCGGCGCCGAAAGCGCGATGGGCGGCGGCGTCCTGGTCGGGATGAAGCCATAGGCGTCGTCCTCGATCAGTATCAACGCGTGCCGGCGCAGCACCGCCGCAACCTCGAGTCGCCGCGCCTCGGGCATGGTCAGCGTGGTCGGGTTCTGCAGCGTCGGATTGAGGTAGAGCGCCTTGGGCCCGTGTGCGCGGATCGCCGCCTCGAGCGCCTCGGGCAGGATGCCGTCCGCGTCCATCTCGATGCCGATGAGGTTGAGACGGAACCTCCCCGCCACGTTGCGGATGCCGGGATAGGTGACCGCCTCGCAGAGCACCGTGTCGCCGGGCCGGGTGAGGATCGATAGGATCGCGGCCATCGTCGAGTGCGCCCCCGGCGTCACCGCGACGCACTCGAGCGCCGGAACCATGCCGCGCATGCTCAGCCAGCTCGAGGCGGCGAGCCGGTCGCGCTTGGAACCGGTGGCGCCCTGGTAGCGCAGCAGGTCGATAAGGTTGGCCGAGACATGGCCCAGCCCCTCCTGCATCCGACGGCGTAGCTCGGGGTCCTGCGGCTCGGGCGGCATGTTCATCGACAGGTCGGCCTCGGCGCTGCGCGAGGGATCGGGCCGGTCGGTCGCGACGCGCCCCTTCACGAAGGTGCCGCGCCCGACATGGCTCTCGACATGGCCACGCGCCTGCGCCTCGGCATAGGCCCGGCTGACGGTGGTGAAGTCGATGCCCAGAACCGCTGCCAGCCGACGCTGCGGCGGCAAACGCATCCCGTCGGCAAGCCTGCCGCTGCGGATATCCCCGGCGATGGCATCGGCGATGGCCTGGTAGCGCGGCTTGCCGCTGTCGAGCGTATCGGGGGTCCAGTCGGTCATCTTGCCTGCTCTCGCGTTTCGGAAGGTCTATGCCGTCGGCGCGCAAAATTGAAGGGACAATTGTATGGCACGAGCGGAAACATTGACGGCATTTTCACCGGCAAGAACCGCCCTTCGAACAGCTCCGGGCACCGGAAGAAGGGCGCACCGGGGCGACCATACGCGCGGGGCCCTGGATCATCGGCCTCCGCCCGGCTTCCGCGTCGATCAAGGCCGACGCTCCTCGTCAAAGGCGGCGACAGCGTCACCGCAGACGCGGCCGAAGGGCTCGACGTCCGGGGGCGGATCGCCCCACACTAGTGTCTGAGGGTTGCGTGGTGCGGGTGAAGGGACTCGAACCCCCACGCCAAAGGCGCCAGAACCTAAATCTGGTGCGTCTACCAATTCCGCCACACCCGCTTAACGCCGCGCTGTCCTAGCAAAGCCACGCTTCCAAGGCGAGTGGAAAATGCGGCATTGAAAAGCCGCGACATTTACCGAATCTTGCCATACTCTCCCGGACAATAGCGAGGCAGACACAGCAGGATTGCGCCCATGGAACCGAAAACGGTCCGGCGCGATGGCACGACCGGGGGCGCAACCGTCCCCGCCCGACATATCGTGACGTCGCAGACACTCAACGCACTGATTGCGGGCACCGTGGTGCTCACGCTCGAAGGCGCGATTCCAGTGGAATATCTCTTGCCCGGCGACCGCGTCATCACCCGAGACAGCGGCACCGCCACGCTTAGCGCGATCCACAGCCGCAAGCAGCGGTTGAAGCTGGTGGCGATCCGTGCCGGCACGCTGGGCAATTCGCGCCCTGACAGTGACGCCGTGTTGCCGGCCACGCAGGAAATCCTTGTGCGCGACTGGCGGGCCAAGACCCTGTTTGGCGCAGAACGCGCGCTGGTGCCTGCGGAACGGCTCGCCGATGGTGAGTTCATTCGGGTGATCGGCACGCGCGAGGTTTCGGTGGTCGAGCTCTGCTTCGACGCGCCGCACATCCTCTACGCCGACGGGCTGGAGCTGGCCTCCGCCGTCGTGGAGCCGGTCACCGCCTGACGCGACCGCCGGTCACCGCCCAACCGCCTCCCCCAACGCGCCCCCCTTAGGGAACCCGCACGCGACGCCAGCCGCCACCGGGTCTCAGCCCTGCGGGGTCATGTTCGGTCGGGCGCGGTTGCGCTGCAGCCCGAGGTAGCGCTCGCGCAGGATGATCGCCACCCCCGAAGAGATCACCACCGCCGAGCCAAGCAGCATCAGCGCCGTCGGCACTTCGGCAAAGACCACGTAGCCGATCAGGATCGCGAACAGGATCGAGGCATAGTCGAACGGTGCCAGCAGCCCCGCTTCTGCGCCACGATAGGCCGAAGTGATGCAGATCTGCGCCACACCCCCGATCAGCCCGGCTGCGATCAGCATCAGCGTCTCGGGTCCGCTCGGCATGACCCAGCCGAACGGGATGGTCAGCATCGACAGCACCGTCGAGGTCATGGTGAAATAGAACACGATGGCCGAGGTCTGCTCGGTCTGCACCATGCGGCGGATGTGGATCTGCACCAATGCGCGCAGCACCGCCGAGGCCATCACGAAGCCGATGCCGAGCAGCACGGTGTCGTTCATTTCGGAGACGGTCAGCAGCGGCCACATCACCAGCCCGACACCGAAGATCCCCATCGCCACCGCCGAAAGGCGGAACAGGCGCACCTGCTCGCCAAGCAGGATGGCCCCGAAGATCACCGTCAGCAGCGGCGCGGCATAACCCAGCGCGGTGACCTCGGGCAAAGGCAGCAGGGTCAGCGCCGCGAAGTTGAACCCCATCGCCGAGACCCCGACGATGCCGCGCAGCACATGCAGGGAGGGTTTCTTCGCCCGCAGCCCGGTCGCCATGTCCCCGCGCCAGAGCAGCCAGCCGATGATCACCGGCAGCGCAAAGAAGGACCGGAAGAAAACGGCCTCGCCGGTCGGGACGCTGTCCGCCGCCTTGATCAGGGACGACATGATCACGAACAGGATGACAGAGGTGATTTTCAGCGCAATGCCGCGCAGCGGGGTCATGAGGGCTCCGGGTGGTATACCATTGCCGCCACTGTGACCGCTCACACGCCCGTGTGCAATGCATCGCGGGTGCAATGCCGCTATTCGTGTGCGAACGGTCGCCTACATGGTCTCGAGGCAATGGCGCCGGAAGGCGCGCTTGAGCATGTCGAGTTCGGCCCGCAACAGCGAGACCTCTGCACGCAGGTCATCGCCCAGCGCTTCGCCGGCGATCAGGGTGAAGCTGCCCAGCACCTCGTCGCTGGCGGCCTCGCGGATCGCGAAGGTCTGTACCCCGTCGCAGATCGCCTCCTGCGGCACCGGCACCTCGACCGCCCAGCGCCCCGACTCGGTGGTTTCGGTCACCGTGACGCCGCGCACCGGGCGGCCATCGAAATCGACGGTGATCTCGGGCGTCGGCGCGCCGGAATCCGCGGCCAGAAGCCCCTCCCAGACCCCTTCCTTGAACCGTGTCTTGGTCAGCGAATAGGCGCTCATCGCGTGTCTCCGTTACATCTCGGCCCGCGGGCGGCGGCTGAAGGTGAGATCGCGCAGGATCACCTGGTTCATCTCGGGCCCCTCGAAGATCAGGTCGAGCCACATGCGGTCGACCCGCTTTTCGTTGAGCTTGGTGTAGGCAAGGTCGAACTCCACGCGGATCTCTTCCTCGTGCAGCGGCAGCTCGCGCACGATCTGCTCGGTGTTGGGTCCATGGCGGATATTGAGCCGGGCGAAAATCTCGAGCGGCTTCTCCATCTCGACGATGGTGTCGATGCGGATCAGATGCTTGCGCTTGAGCCCGTCGCAGCTTGCCTCCGGCAGATCAATGGCGAGCGACAGGTACGAGCCGTCGAACTTGAACACGTCGAGCCGCAGGCCGTAGGCGGCGAGGTCTGCCTCACGGGTGTTGCGCAGCTGGCGCAGGGTGATCTCGGAATGGGCGCAGTCGTGGAACAGCGTCACCTCGCGGCCGAGCCGCGATTGCGACTGCACCGACGACATGCCTGCCACCGCCAGCGGCCCGCACCAGAGCTCGGGGCGCCAGGCCCAATCGGCATCATGCGGGCGCGGAAAGGACTGGTTCCCGAGCACCGGCAAGGCCAGTCGCCCGTCCGCCACCTGGATCAAGCGGTCGAGCCGGTCCCTGAGGCGCCGCGCAACCGAGCGCTGGCGGCGTAGCTGGCGCAGGTCGGCGGTTTCGGCCATGCGCGCCGCCTCGCTCCAGCGCTTCAGCGCCAGCGCCGAGAACGCCCGGCTCATCCAACCATCGCCGATGCCCGCCATATGCCTTGCCGTTGCCTCTCGTCTCCCGGCCACTCTCACCGCGGTGGCCCTTGCAACAGTTATGGCAAATCCTTTGCATCGAATAAACGGCCAAATCCCCGGCCGTGCCGGCCCGGCCTAGCCTGGCGCGGCAGCGCTGCTCGCCGATGCGAGCTCCGGGCTCAGTCGCATGATCTGCCGATGCACGCGGCTCAGCATCTCGGCACCACCCCCCCCGACGAGGCGACTGCCCTCCGGGGCGTAGAGCGCCAGCCCGATCAGGTGACCGTTCTCGACAAAGGCGCCGCGCCAGTAGCGCGGATCGCCATCGTCAAGCACCTCGCCGCCACCGCCCCCCAGCAGCGCCGTGGTCAGGCCATCGCGCGCGCTGCCCGAGACGAAGGGCTGCCCGGCCTCGGCGGCCAGCGCCTCGGGCGCGGGGATCGCCGGGCTCTGCAAGCGCGGCCCCACGGTGATCGTCACCATCATCGGCTCGACAAAGATGCCCTCCTCGCCGCCCGACAGGATATTGCACGAGGCAAGCACCGCGAAACTGCGGCTGGTGCCGCGCGAGAGCGTCACCGGATCAATGCAGTAGCCCCTCGGCCCAGCCACCACGATCTCGCCTCCGGCGAGCGTGGCGCTCGGCAATGGCGCGCTGCCGGAGGTCGGCACGCAGCCCACGAGCATCGCCAAGCCGGCGAGACCAACCAGAGCCCTGTTCCACGTCATGCGTTCTTGCTCCACTCCCGCCCCGACCCAATCGGGATAGCGAAGCGCTTGCGATGAAACAAGAAATGAATCCAGCCGCGCCTCATGTGCGGTCCAAGGGCCGGCCGGGGTGGTTGCCCGGCCCCGCCCTAGGCCCTATCTCAGCGTCATTCGAGGAGCGGCGCATTGCCCTCCCGCCGCGCCGGATCTGCCGCTATGTCCTACCGCCCGTTCCTACTGATGACCGGCACCGCCCGCCGCACCGAGCTCTGGCGGCTGATCATCGGGCTGTGCCTGATCGTGCTGGTGGCCTTCGCGCTGCCGCAGGGGATCTTCGCGGTGATCTCGATCCTCGTCCCTGCCGAAACCTCGCGGGCCTTTCTGACCGGGCTGCAGCAGGGCGACACGCCCGCCACGCTTCTGGTGCTGCTTCTGGCGATGGGGACGCTCGGGATCGGCACCATCGCCGCCACGCAACTGATCCACCATCGCCGCGCCCGCAGCCTCTTCGGGCCCTTGCCGATGGCGGTGCGCCAGTTCGTGAGGGTCTTCCTCGCGGTGGGGCTGCTTTACCTTGTGATCGGCGCCCTGCCGCCATGGGACATGGTACAAGACCTGCAACCAGGTCTGACGCTCGGGCCCTGGCTGGCGCTGCTGCCGCTGACGCTGGCGGCGTTGCTGATCCAGACCGGCAGCGAAGAGCTGCTGTTTCGCGGCTACCTGCAATCCCAGCTCGCGGCGCGTCTGCCCCACCCGGCGGTCTGGCTCATCGCTCCCTCGGCGCTCTTCGCTCTCGGCCACTGGACGCCCGCGACCTATGGCGGCAATGCTTGGCTGGTGATGGCCTGGGCCTTCGCCTTTGGCCTCGCCGCCGCCGACCTGACCGCGCGGTCAGGTACACTGGGGCCGGCCATTGCCCTGCACATGCTCAACAACCTCGTGGCCATCGCGCTGATCTCGCCACAGGGCACGATGTCGGGGCTGGCGCTCTATCAGCTGCCCTTCGGCGCCGGCGACGAAGAGGCGATCCGCGCGCTGCTGCCGCTCGACCTGGCCTCGATCGGGCTGAGCTGGCTGGCGGCACGGATTGCCCTGCGCGCCTGAGCCGCGATTGCATTTCCGTCGAAGCAGGCATAAGTGAGCCGCGACACGAAGTCGCGAAGGGCGCAGCCATGAACTGGATCACCAATTACGTTCGTCCCCGGATCAACTCGATCTTCTCGCGCCGCGAGATGCCCGAGAACCTCTGGACGAAATGTGACAGCTGCGGAACCATGCTGTTCCACCGCGAGGTGACGGACAATCTCGGCGTCTGCACCAACTGCACCCACCACATGAACATCACGCCGCGGGCGCGCTTCACCGCGCTGTTCGACGGCGGCATCTTCTCGGAGATCGACGTCCCCGAGCCGACGCAGGATCCGCTGCATTTCCGCGACCAGAAGAAATACCCCGACCGGATGCGCGCAGCACAGCGCACGACCGGCGAGAAAGAGGCGATGCTTGTCGCTGCTGGCGAGATCGGACGCACCCCGGTGGTCTGCGCCGCGCAGGATTTCTCGTTCATGGGCGGATCCATGGGCATGTATGTTGGCAACGCGATCATCAAGGCCGCGCAGGAGGCCAAGCGCCTGAAGCGTCCGCTGATCCTGTTCTCGGCCGCAGGCGGCGCGCGGATGCAGGAAGGCATCCTGTCGCTGATGCAGATGCCGCGCACCACCGTGGCGATCCAGATGCTGCGCGAGGCCGGGCTGCCCTACATCGTGGTGCTCACCCACCCGACCACCGGCGGCGTCACCGCCTCCTACGCGATGCTGGGCGACGTGCAGATCGCCGAGCCCAACGCGCTGATCTGCTTCGCCGGTCCCCGCGTCATCGAGCAGACCATCCGCGAGAAGCTGCCCGAAGGGTTCCAGCGCGCCGAGTACCTGCTCGAGCACGGCATGCTCGACCGGGTCACCGACCGCCGCAAGATGCGCGAGGAGCTGACCACCATCGTGCGCATGCTCACCGGCATGCCGCCCGCGGTGCATGGCGACCTGCCGCCGCCCGAGCCCCTGCCCGACACTGCCGTCGCTGACGACAAATGACCGCGCAGCAGGGGTCTGACGCCATCCTGCAGCGGATGATGTCGCTGCATCCCAAGATCATCGACCTGACCCTCGACCGGGTCTGGCGTCTGCTCGCGGCACTCGACCATCCGGAGCGCAAGCTGCCGCCGGTGATCCATGCCGCCGGCACCAACGGCAAGGGCTCGACGCTGGCGATGATCCGCGCGGGCTACGAGGGCGCGGGCAAGCGCGTCCACGCCTATACCTCGCCGCACCTGGCGCGCTTCCACGAGCGCATCCGCCTCGCCGGAGAGCTGATCCCGGAGGCGGAGCTGTCGCAGGTGCTCGACGAGTGCTGGGACGCCAATGGCGGCGAGAGCATCACCTATTTCGAGATCACCACCTGCGCGGCCTTCCTCGCCTTCTCGCGCACGCAGGCCGACGTGACCCTGATGGAGACGGGCCTTGGCGGGCGGCTGGACGCCACCAACGTGTTCGAGCGTCCTGCGTTGACGGTGATCACGCCGATCTCGCTCGATCACCAGCAGTTCCTTGGCGAGACACTGGCAGAGATCGCCGGCGAGAAGGCCGGCATCCTCAAGCGCGGGGTGCCCTGTGTGGTCGGCCCGCAGCCCGAGGCGGCGATGGAGGTCATCGAGGCCCGCGCCGACCGGCTCGGGGCGCCGCTACTGGCCCATGGCCAGCACTGGCATGTCTGGGAAGAGCGCGGCCGGCTGGTGTTCCAGGACGAGACCGGGCTGCTCGACCTGCCGCTGCCGAACCTGCCCGGCGCACATCAGATCGAGAATGCCGGTGCCGCGCTGGCGGCGCTGCGCCACCTTGGCCTTGGCGCCGATGCCTGCGACGCCGCGGTGACCGAGGCGCAATGGCCGGCCCGGATGCAGCGCCTGCGCAGCGGCCCTCTGCTCGAGGCCGCGCCGGGCGTCGAGCTCTGGCTCGACGGCGGCCACAACCCGGCGGCGGGGATCGCGCTGGCGCGCCATCTCGGCACCCTGCCCAAGCGTCCGACGCACCTGATCTGCGGCATGCTCAACACCAAGGACATCAGCGGCTACCTGCGCCCGATGGCCGGCGCCGTCTCGAGCCTCACCGCGGTCTCGATCCCGGGCGAGGCCAACACCCTGCCGGCAGACGAGACCGCGCGCATCGCGGCGTCGGTCGGGATGCAGGCCGGGACCGCAGGCTCGGTGGCTGAAGCACTGGAAGGCATCGCCGCCAGGGACCCGCACGCCCGCGTGCTGATCTGCGGCTCGCTCTACCTCGCGGGGGCGGTGCTGCGCGAGAACGGCTGAGCGGCGCTCTTGCGTCACGCGCCCTGGCGCGTCGCCGCTGTCACTTGACTGGGTGATTCGCCCTCTCCTATATCTGGAACATCACCCGCGCGCCTCGAGCGCTAACGGTGGCGCTGCCAGTTCGCCCAAGCTTGGCGTGGCAAAATCGCCTCATTGATAAGCGTTTCCGGCCACAACCTCTTGGGGTTGTCCAATAATTCAAACATACTTCTTGGCCGCGACACAAAATGTTGACGGTTCTCCGTAAAATCACCTATGCTGATGAAACAAGCAGCGTGTGGCGCAAGATCACACGCAAGCCTGAGGGACAGGGACATGGGGACACAATTCGCCCCTGCGCGGCATCGCCTCGCAGACGGGACCGGAGTACAGTCATGCAACGGGCGCGGACGCCCGGCACCGGCGCGCTCCGTGGCGAATGCCCCGGCGAACTCAACCACTCACAGAACTTTCGGAAGCCAGCGTCGCGCAAATTCAGCGTCGATGTCAGCCACCGCGCCTGCCCTCCGAACCCATTACTAACAGGCAATAATAATCAATCGAGCAGCCTGAGAGGGTCCTTCGGGACCCTCTTTTTTATGGCGCGCGGCGGCAATGCCGGTGGCCTCAGTGGCCGTGGCCCCAATCGGCGGCCTGCATCTCGCGCAGGCGGCTGGCGGTGCGCTCGAACTCGAAGGCCCCCGGCCCTTCGATATAGAGGCTCTCGGGCTCGTCCACAGCCGAGACGATGAGCTTTACCTTGGCCTCGTAGAGCGCGTCGATCAGCGTCACGAAGCGCTTGGCCTCGTTGAAGTTCGTCCGTCCCAGCCGCGGCAGGTTCTCGAGCACCAGCAGGCGCAGCGCGTCTGCTATGGCGAGGTAGTCGCCCGGTCCAAGCATCTGGCCGCAGAGATCGTAGAACGAGGCCCGCGCCACGCCGTTGTGGTAGCGCGGCAGCTCGAGTTTGCGACCCTTGATGGTGAGCACCAGCGGCTCTTCGTTGCCGTGGGTCAGCTCCTGCCAGACCCGGTCGATCTCGGCCCGCGCCTCGCGGTCGATGGGGGTAAAATAGACCTTCGCCCCCTTCAGCCGGTCCTGCCGGTGATCGCGCTCCGAGGCCAGCTCGCGCACCACCAGGCGCTCCTTGATCAGGTCGATGAACGGCAGGAAGAGCTGCCGGTTGAGCCCATCCTTGTAGAGATCGTCGGGCACCCGGTTCGAGGTGGTGACCACCACTGTGCCGGCCTTGAACAGTTCTTCGAAAAGCCGTCCGACCAGCATCGCGTCGGCGATGTCGGTGATCTGCATCTCGTCGAAGGCCAGCACCTTGACCGCGTCCGACACGCCCTTGGCCATCGGCTTGACCGGATCGTCGACGCCTTCGCCGCGCAGGCGGTGCAACTCGGCCTGCATCTCCTGCATGAAGGCGTGGAAATGCACCCGGCGCACCGGCACGTCGAGGCTCTCGACAAAGAGATCCATCAGCATCGACTTGCCACGCCCGACGCCCCCCCAGAGATAGAGCCCTTTCGGCGGCTCGGGCACCTTGGCCTTGCGGAACAGCCCGCGCTTGGGCTTCTCCGGCGCCTCTGCCAGCTCGCGGCGGATGCGTTCGAACTCGGGAAGCGCCTCTTCCTGCGCGGGATCGCGCAGGATGTGCCCTTCGGCAACGCGTTCGTCGTAAAGGTCGGTCAGCGTGGTCATATCCCGCGCATAGCTTGCCCGGACAGGAAAGTGTAGATGCCTCAAGCATCAGCAAACATGATTGTATCGGTAACATTTCTTCGATTGACGCTTTCGGAGGCGCGGCTCAGGTTGACGCCGCACCGCCGCAAAGGAAGCGTCTCATGCCCAAGCAGCCCAGCATCTTCACCCCGGTCCTGATCGTCGGGTGCCTGATCATCCTCGTGTCCTTCGCGATCCGGGCGAGCTTTGGCGTGTTCCAGATCCCGATTGCCGAGGAGTTCAACTGGCCGCGCGCCGAGTTCAGCCTCGCCATCGCGCTGCAGAACCTGTTCTGGGGCATCGGCCAGCCGCTCTTCGGTGCCGTGGCCGAGCGCATCGGCGACCGCAAGGCCATCGTCATCGGCGCCATCGTCTACGCGGTGGGCCTCGTACTGTCGGCGGGTGCCAACACGCCTCTCGGGATGCAGAGCGCCGAGGTTCTGGTGGGCTTCGGCATCGCCGGCACCGGCTTTGGCGTGATCCTCGCCGTCGTTGGCCGGGCCTCGTCGGACGACAACCGCTCGATGTCGCTGGCGATCACCACCGCCGCCGGCAGCGCCGGGCAGGTGATCGGCGCGCCGCTGGCCGAGGCGCTGCTCGGGCTCTACACGTGGCAGACCGTTTTCCTGATCTTTGCCGCTCTCATTCTCGCGATGCTGCTCACGCTGCCGCTGATGCGCGCGCCGGCGGCCAGCAAGGCCGAGATCGAGGAGAGCATGGGCACAATCCTCAAGCGCGCCGCGCGCGATCCATCGTTTGCGATGATCTTCATCGGCTTCTTTTCCTGCGGCTACCAGCTGGCCTTCATCACCGCGCATTTCCCGGCCTTCGTCGAGGAGATGTGTGGCCCGATCCAGCCCGGGGGCGTGCTGCACTCGGTGGGCATCACCACGACCTCGGCGCTCGGCGCATGGGCCATCGCGGTGATCGGCATCGCCAATATCGCCGGCACGCTGGCCGCCGGCTGGGCCGGCAAGCGCTTCCCGCGGAAATACCTGCTGGCGCTGATCTATACCGGCCGCACCATCGCCGCGGCGCTGTTCATCATGTTTCCGATCACGCCGGCCACGGTGATCGTGTTCTCCGCCGTAATGGGCTCGCTCTGGCTTGCCACGGTGCCGTTGACCTCGGGACTTGTCGCGCATCTCTACGGGCTGCGCTACATGGGCACGCTCTACGGCATCGTGTTCTTCTCGCACCAGCTTGGCGGCTTCCTCGGCGTCTGGCTCGGTGGTCGGATGTACGACGCCTATGGCGATTACACGCTGGTCTGGTGGATTGGCGTGGGCGTCGGCGCGCTCTCGGCGATCATCCACCTGCCGGTGAAGGAAAACCGCGCCCCTGTGCCGGCGGCCGGCTGAGCCCCCGGACCGACGTGCCCCGCGACGCGACCGAGCCCCGGGGCTCGGCTCCCGCCCAAGAAGCCCAGATCCCCCGGCTTTGCATCGCGTGATCCCGGCACCCACTACGGCGTCAGCAAAATGCCGCGGATTTGCCCGTGCCACGACCAGTTAAGCCCCCCTTGCCCTTGCCAGCGGCGCGATACATCCCAATTATCGAATGGAACCGTTCCCAACGTTCGAAAGGACACACGCCATGAAAACCGAACAGGTCGGCGACAGCATTCTGGAAACCTGGACCGTGGACGAGGTTCAGGAGGCCTTCGACAAGAACGAGATCGTGCTGATCGACGTGCGCACCCCGCAGGAATACATGTTCGAGCATATCGAGGGCGCGCTGCTGATGCCGCTGGCCTTCTTCAAGGCGGCGAAGCTGCCGGGGCAGACCGAAAAGCGCATCGTGTTCCATTGCGGATCGGGCGTGCGCTCGGAAAAGGTTGCGCGGGCCTCGATCGAGGCCGGCTTTGCCAAGATCGCCCACATGGAAGGCGGCTTCGGCGCGTGGAAAGGCGCCAAGAAGCCCTATATCGGCACCAACATGGCCACCGGCGCCCCGCATCAGGTGAGCTGAGTCACGGGACCGCCCCGATGCGGCCATCATGACATGAAAGAGCCCGGCGTCCCTCTCTTGGACGCCGGGCTCTTGTGTTTTCGTGTCGCGGGCGTGCCCCAGCCGTGAGGGTCAGTGTGTGCCGGCGACCATCAGCCCCTGCTTTTTCAGCTCGGCATGGCATTCGTCCAGCGAGCGGGTCGCGCGGTCGATCAGCGTGTCGATCTCGTCTTTCGAGAGCACCAGCGGCGGCGAGATGATCATGCGGTCGCCCACGTGGCGCATCACCAGATTGTTGGCGAAGCAGCGCTCGCGGCAGATATAGCCCACGGTGCCGGCATCGGCGGCGAAGGGCGCGCGGCTGGCCTTGTCCGGCGTCAGCGCCAAAGAGCCCATGAAACCCGAGATCTTGGCCTCGCCCACCAGCGGGTGGTCGGCCAGCGCCTCGAATTTCTGTTTGAGGTAGGGGCCGGTCTCCTCGCGGACGCGGGTGACGACGCCCTCCTCATCGAGGATGCGCAGGTTCTCGAGCGCCACGGCGGCGGCCACCGGGTGGCCGGAATAGGTGTAGCCGTGGTTGAACTCGGTCTTGCCGATGACGCCCGCGATCTCGTCATTGACGATCGAGCCGCCGATCGGCTGGTAGCCCGAGGACAGCCCCTTGGCGATGGTCATGATGTGCGGCTTGATGCCCATGGTCTCGGAGCCGAACCAGTTGCCGGTGCGCCCGAAGCCGCAGATCACCTCGTCCGCAATCAGGATGATGCCGTACTTGTCGACGATGCGCTGGATCTCGGGCCAGTAGGTCTCCGGCGGGATGATCACGCCACCGGCGCCCTGCACCGGCTCGGCGATGAAGGCGGCAACCTTCTCGGGGCCGATCTCCTCGAGGGCCTGCTCAAGCTGGCGCGCGCGCTCGAGACCGAATTCCTCGGGCGTCATGTCGCCGCCCTCGGCCCACCAGTTGGGCTGGTCGATATGATGGATGTCGGGAATCGGCATGCCGCCCTGCGCGTGCATGCCCTTCATGCCGCCAAGGCTGCCCGAGCCAACCGACGAGCCGTGATAGGCGTTCCAGCGCGAGATGATGACCTTACGCTCGGGCTGGCCCTTCTCTTCCCAGTAGGTGCGCACGAGGCGGATGTTGGTATCGTTCGCCTCCGAACCGGAGGAGGCGTAGAACACGTTGTTCAGGTCGCCCGGCGCCAGTTCCGCAAGCCGCGCCGACAACTGGATCGCCGGCACATGCGTGGTCTGGAAGAAGGTGTTGTAATAGGGCAGTTCTTCCATCTGGCGCGCCGCGGCGGCGGCCAGCTCCTTGCGACCGTAGCCCACGTTGACGCACCACAGGCCCGCCATACCGTCGAGGATGCGCTCGCCCTCGCTGTCGGTGAGCCAGCAGCCTTCGGCGCGGGTAATCACCCGCGCGCCCTTGCGCGCAAGGTCGGCGCCGGTGGTGAACGGGTGCATGTGGTGAGCGGCGTCCAGCGCCTGAAGCTCGGCGGTGGGGGTGTTGGTGGAAATCAGCGTCATGGCCGCGCCTCCTTGGGAATCCGGGTTTGGCCGCAGAATATGATCAAATTATTTCCTGTCAATCGAATCGCGGCTTTCACGACGTTGCCGAGGGCAGCACCGCCGCCGGATGCGCAGCGCCTCCAGGTGACCGTGTCGCCGCGCTATCGTCATGCGAAGGGCCTGCATTCGGCAAGACCCGCCCGAGCGGGCTGGCGATGGCACGACGACCTCAACCGGTTTCGATGAGCCTGGACGCACGCGGGCCGCATTTGCGCCGGCTCCTTACCCCTCCAGCGCCGCCGCGATCTGCTCCATCCCCTGCCGCACGTCCTGCTCCATCGCCTCCGCCGCAGCCTCGGCATCCCCGGCCTCAAGCGCATCGAGGATGGCCTTGTGCAGGTCAGGCAGGTTGCGGGTGCCGAACTGGCCGCAGACCACGCGCAGCGACGGACCGAAGCGCAGCCACAGCCCCTCGACCAGATCGGTGAGAATCGGTGCCCCCGCGATCTCGTTCAGCTCGGTGTGGAACTGGTGGTTCTCGACGAGGTAGCCGGTGACGTCGCCCTTGCCGATCGCCGCATCGAGCCGCGCGTCCGTGGCACGTAGCCGCGCCACGCCCTCGGCACCGCAGCGCCGTGCCGCGCGCCGCGCCAGCTGCGGCTCGAGCGCCACGCGCGCCAGCGTCAGCTCCTCCACCGCCGCCGCATCAAGCACCGGCACGGTGATCCGCCGGTTGCCCTGAAACACCAGTGCGCCCTCGGCGATCAGCCGCCGCAGCGCCTCGCGCACCGGGGTCATGCCGACCTCGAGCCGCTCGACCAGCCCCTGGATCGTCACAGGCTGCCCGGGCGCGAGTTCGCCGAAGAGAATCATGTCCCGCAGGCGGCGGTAGACCACCTCGTGAGTCGGGAGCCCCGCGCTGTCTGCCCGCATATTCACCATCTGCCTCCTGCTTGACCAAACCGCCCGCTAAGCCATCTTGCACGGCATGTTGGGCCGTGGAAACATCTCTCATGTTGCCAACGGGTGCAACATTTGATCAAATTCAGGGGCCACGGGGCGGCAAGACCCCATGACCAACCGGGAGCACATGATGAAGACACCCTTTCTGACCCTCACCGCGACCCTCGCCCTGACCGCCGGACTGGCGCAGGCCGACGAGGTCCGGGTCTACAACTGGTCCGACTATATCGACGAGAGCCTGCTGGCCAAGTTCGAGGAAGAGACCGGCATCGACCTGATCTATGACGTGTTCGACAGCAACGAGGTGCTCGAGACCAAGATGCTCGCCGGCGGCTCGGGCTACGACGTGGTGGTGCCCACCGGCACCTTCCTGCAACGCCAGATCATGGCCGGCGCGTTCCAGCCGCTCGACAAGTCGAAGCTGCCCAACATCGACAACATGTGGGACGTGATCTCGGACCGGACCTCGAAATACGACCCCGGCAACGAATACGCCATCAACTACATGTGGGGCACCACCGGCCTCGGCGTGAACGAACCCAAGGTGCGCGAGATCCTCGGCGAAGACGCCCCGGTGACCTCGTGGGACCTCGTCTTCGATCCGGCGAACATGGAAAAGCTCGCCGAATGCGGCGTGATGTTCCTCGACGCCCCGGCCGAGATGATCCCGGCGGCGCTGAACTACATCGGCGAGGATCCTGACAGCCACGATCCCGACGTGATCGCCAAGGCCGAAGACGTGTTCATGCCGATCCGCCCCTACATCCAGAAATTCCACAGCTCGGAATACATCAACGCGCTGGCCAATGGCGACGTCTGCGTGGCGGTTGGCTGGTCCGGCGATATCCTGCAGGCCCGCGACCGCGCCGCCGAGGCCGACAACGGCGTCGAGGTGTCCTACTATGCCCCCGACGAGGGTGCGCAGATGTGGTTCGACCAGATGGCGATTCCGGTCGACGCGCCGAACCCCGAGGCGGCGCACACCTTCCTGAACTTCATCATGGATGCCGAAAACATGGCGGCGGCGTCGAACTACGTCTACTACGCCAACGGCAACGAGGCCTCGCAGCAGTATCTCGAGGAGGACGTGATCGGCGATCCGGCGATCTACCCGACGCCAGAGGCGATGGAGAACACCTACACCACCACGCCCTACGAGCCCCGCGTGCAGCGCACCGTCACGCGCCTCTGGACCAAGATCAAGTCCGGCACCTGATCCGCGACTGACCGGCCCGCGCCTTTGCGAAGGCGCGGGCCTTTCTCTGACAGGACGTATCCCGCACATGGCCCAGACCGTCTTTGCCCCCTGGGAAGACCCAGAGCAGAAGCCGCTGATCGAGTTTCGCAATGTGACCAAGCGCTTCGGCGAGTTCACCGCGATCGACGATCTCTCGCTCAATATCTACGAGCGCGAGTTCTTCGCCTTGCTCGGCCCCTCGGGCTGCGGCAAGACGACGATGATGCGGATGCTCGCGGGCTTCGAGAGCGTCACCGAGGGCCATATCTGGCTGGGCGGGCAGGACATCATCAACGTGCCGCCCAACAAGCGCCCGGTGAACATGATGTTCCAGAGCTACGCGCTGTTCCCGCACCTGTCGATCTGGGACAACATCGCCTTCGGCCTGCGGCGCGAGAGCAAGGACAAGGCGATGATCGAGGAGCGCGTCGAGGAGATGCTGCGCCTCACCCGCCTGACCAAGTTCGCCAGGCGCAAGCCGCACCAGATCTCCGGCGGCCAGCGGCAGCGCGTGGCGCTGGCGCGCAGCCTCGCCAAGGCGCCGAAACTGCTGCTGCTCGACGAGCCGCTCGGCGCGCTCGACAAGAAGCTGCGTGAAGAAACGCAGTTCGAGCTGATGGACATTCAGGAAAAGACCGGCACCACTTTCGTGATCGTGACCCACGACCAGGAAGAGGCGATGACCGTGGCCTCCCGCATCGCGGTGATGGACGAGGGCCGCCTTGTGCAGGTCGACACCCCGGACGTGATCTACGAGGCGCCGAACTCGGTCTACGTGGCGGATTTCATCGGCGACGTGAACCTCATTCCCGGTACCGCCAAACCGCGCCCTGCAGAGCCGGAGGCGCCCGCCCCGGAGCCCGCTCCGGCCGCGGTCGAAGACGCCGCGCCCGCGGCGGAGGAGACTTCCCCCGAGGCCACCGCGCAGGCCAAGGTCCAGACCGACGCTCGCCTGCCCGCGCCCAACGCGCGCGGCGAGTGGCTCTACAAGAAGGTCTTCGCCCGCTTCATGGGCCAGCGCGACCTCGCAACGCCGCAACTGCCCCCGCCAAGCCCCGAAGAGCTCGCCGCGGCCCGCAAGGCCGAGGCCAAAGCCGCCGCAAAACCCGCGCCGTCTCCCGCCCCGGCGCCAAAGCCGGCGATCAAGCCCGGAGGCATCCTCATTGACTGGGCCGAAGGCCAGCCGCCGATCATCGCCGCGAATGGCGATCCGGCGCTCGACGGCAAGCCGGTGACCCTGTCGATCCGGCCCGAGAAGGTCACCATCGACCTCGAAAAGCCCGACCGACCCAACGTGCTGCCCGGCAAGGTCATCGACATCGCCTATCTCGGCAACATTTCGACCTACCATGTCGAGCTGGCCAGCGGGCAGATGGTCAAGGCGCAGATGGTCAACGCCCGGCGTCTCTCGAACCGGCACATCACCTGGGAAGACGCGGTCTGGATCGGCTTTACCGAGACCGCCGGCGTCGTGCTCGAGGAGTAAGCCATGCGCCGCTTCGCCCTGATCGCCATCCCGTATTTCTGGCTGATGATCCTGTTCCTCGTTCCCTTCGTGATCGTGCTCAAGATCTCGCTGTCGGACGTGGCGCTGGCCCGACCGCCCTACACGCCGCAACTCGACCTCAGCGCTGGCTGGGAGGGGCTGCGCGCCTTCTTCTCCGAGCTCGACTTCGAGAACTTCGTCTTCCTGACCACCGACGATCTCTACTGGAAGGCCTATGTCAGCTCGCTCAAGATCGCGCTGGTCTCGACCCTGCTGACCCTGCTGGTGGGCTATCCCATCGCCTACGGCATGGCGCGCGCCCCGAACGAATGGCGCCCGACCCTCCTGATGCTGGTGATCCTGCCGTTCTGGACCTCGTTCCTGATCCGGGTCTACTCGTGGATGGGAATCCTGTCGAACGAGGGCACGCTCAACACCGTGCTGCTCTGGCTCGGGGTGATCGACACGCCGCTGCAGATCATGAACACCAACACCGCGGTCTATATCGGCATCGTCTACACCTACCTGCCCTTCATGGTGCTGCCGATCTACTCGGCGCTCGAGAAGATGGACGAAAGCCTGATCGAGGCCGCCGAGGATCTTGGCTGCTCCAAGCTCGCCGCCTTCTGGCTGGTGACCTGGCCGCTCTCGCGCAACGGCATCATCGCCGGCTGCTTCCTCGTCTTCATCCCGGCCATCGGCGAATTCGTGATCCCCTCGCTGCTCGGCGGCTCCGGCACGCTGATGATCGGCAAGGTGCTGTTCGAGGAGTTCTTCTCCAACCGTGACTGGCCGGTGGCCTCGGCGGTGGCGGTGATCCTTCTGTTGATCCTGATCATCCCGATCATCCTGTTCCAGCGCAACGAGCAGAAGGCACGGGAGGCCGAAGGATGAGACGCTTTTCCTGGTTCAACGTCACATCGCTGACGCTCGGCTTCGCCTTCCTGTACCTTCCGATGATCCTGCTGGTGGTCTACAGCTTCAACGAGAGCCGGCTGGTCACCGTCTGGGCCGGCTTCTCGACCAAGTGGTACGGCGAGCTTCTGCGCAACGAAGAGTTCCTCGACGCCGCATGGGTGACGCTCAAGGTGGCGGTGTTCTCGTCGACCATCGCGACGGTGCTGGGCACCATGGCGGCCTACGTGCTGGTGCGCGCGGGCCGGTTCCGGGGGCGCACGCTGTTCTCGGGGATGATCTATGCGCCGCTCGTCATGCCCGAGGTGATCACCGGCCTGTCGCTGCTGCTGCTGTTCATCGGCATCGGCCTCGACCGCGGCGTGCTGACCATCGTGCTGGCACACACCACCTTCTCGATGTGCTACGTCTCGGTGGTGGTGTCGTCGCGGCTCACCAGCTTCGACCGCTCGCTCGAGGAGGCGGCGCTCGATCTTGGCTGCTCGCCCTTCGAGGCGTTCCGGCTGGTGACCCTGCCGATCATCGCACCCGCCGTGATCTCGGGCTGGCTGCTGGCCTTCACCCTGTCGCTCGACGACCTGGTGATCGCGAGTTTCACCACCGGCCCCTCGGCCACCACCCTGCCAATCAAGATCTTCTCGGCGGTGCGTCTCGGCGTCAGCCCCGAGATCAACGCGCTCTCGACCCTCCTGATCGGCATCGTCACCGTCGGCGTCATCACCGCCTCGATCGTGACCAAGCGGGCGGCGGTGGCGCAGGCGCGTGACGAACAGGCGGCCGAGCGCAACGAATGAAACGTATTTACGAGGCCCCGGCCTACGGGCCACAGGGCAAGTGCTACTGGGCCGACACGGTCGAGGGCGACGACTGGCCCGCCCTGACCGGCCCGCGCCACAGCGAGGTCGCGATCATCGGCGGCGGGTTCACCGGCCTTTCGGCGGCGCTTCACCTTGCGCAGGACGGGGTCGAGGTCACCGCGCTCGAGGCCGGTCACGCGGGCTACGGGGCCTCGGGGCGCAATGGCGGGTTCTGCTGCCTCGGAGGATCCAAGGGCTCGAGCGGCTACCTGCGCCGGCGCTACGGCGAGACGGCCCTGCGCGGCTGGCGCGCCACCGAGAAGGCCGCCGTTGCCACCGCGCGCGGCCTGATCGACGCGCACGGCATCGAGGCCGACACCCATTCCGAGGGCGAGACCCTGATCGCCCACTCGCCGCGCGCCTTCGCCAAGCTGCGTGACGGGATCGAGGAGACCGAGCGCGAATACGGCGTCACCCCGCAGCTCATCGAGCTCGAGGAGATGGCGGCGCAAGGGCTTTCGGGGCCGTTCTTCGGCGCCATGACCACGCCCGTCGGCATCGCGCTCAACCCGCGCAAGTACCATGCCGGGCTCGCCCGCGCCGCGCAGTCTGCCGGGGCCGTGCTGCACGGCCACAGCCCGGTCACCGCGCTGCGCAGGGGGGCGCGCTGGGAGCTCGAGACCCCGCACGGCACGGTCACCGCCAACCGCGTGATCCTCGCCACCAACGGCTATTCCTCGGAAGACCTGCCCGACTGGCTGCGCGCCCGCTACCTGCCGGTACAGTCCAGCGTCATCGTGACAGCCCCGCTGGAGCAGGCGCAAATCGACGCGCAGGGCTGGAGCTCGCACCAGATGGCCTATGACACGCGGGTGCTGCTGCACTACTTCCGCCTGATGCCGAACGGACGCTTCTTGTTCGGGATGCGCGGCGGGCTGACCGCGACGCCGCGGGCGCGGGACTCGATCTCGCGCAAGATCCGTGCCGATTTCGCCCGCATGTTCCCCGGCTGGCAGGACGCCGAGATCACCCACGAATGGGACGGGCTGGTGTGCCTGATGGCGAGCCTGACGCCCTTCGCCGGCGCGGTACCGGATCATCCCGGGTTGTTTGCCGGCATGGGCTATCACGGCAACGGCGTCGCCATGGCGAGCCACACGGGCATGGTGCTGGCCGATCTGGTGCAGGACAAGCCACCGCGCGGGCCATACCCCGAGATTATGCGGCATCCCCCGCGCCGCTTTCCGCTGGGCCGCTGGCGCCGGGCGCTGCTGGCCCCGGCCTACGCCACGGCGACGCTGTTCGATCTTTGAGAGGGTACGACCTTTCGGGATCAGGACGCCGCCGCGCATCGTCGGGCCGCGGATCGGCGATACCAGTGCAGAATCCCTCGATTTATCCCCGCCAAACCCGAAGGACCTCACAGCTCGGCACCCAGCCCGACCAAATCGCCGGTCCGGGGGGCAGCCCGACAATGGCACGCCTCTCGGCGTTTGCTTGCAAACGCCTGCCGGCAACACATCGCAGAACGCGATGTGTGAGAGGCAGCCTGCGGCCTTGATTCCGCGCTGGTCTCCGCTCGATTGCCCCAAGACGACAAGGCCCCCGCCGCAGAAAATTGCGGCAAGGGCCTCGCAACTCAAATCCCCAAATCCTCAGGCGTGCTGGCCGCCGTTTACGTCGACCGAGGCGCCGTTGACGTAGGAGGCCTGCTCCGAGCACAGGAACAGCACCACCCGTGCCACCTCGTCGGGTTTGCCCAGCCGCCGCAGCGGAATGATCTCGGTCATCTCTTCCGTGCCCGGCGACAGGATCTCGGTCTCGATCTCGCCCGGCGTCACGAGGTTCACCCGCACGCCGCGGGGGCCAAGCTCGGCCGCCGCCTCGCGGGTCAGCGCGTCGAGCGCCGCCTTCGAGCAAGCATAAGCCGCGCCGGCATAGGGGTGCACCCGCTTGCCCACGATCGAGCCCACGTTGACCACCGCGCCGCGCGCCTGCTCGAGCTCCGGCAGAAGGTCGCGCATCAGCGCCGCCGGCCCCAGCAGGTTGACCGACAGCACCTGCTGCCAGACCTCGTCGCTGCTCTCGGCGATGCCGAGCCGCGCGCCGTCCTCGCCCTTGGGCGAGATGCCGGCATTGTTGACGATGGCGTGCAAGCCGCCCTCGCCCAGCGTCTCGCGCACCCGCGCCACAAGGTCGGCGCGCGCGTCCGCGTCGGCCAGATCGCCCTGGAAATGGTCGGTCGAGCCCGCGTGCCACGGGCAGCGCGAATCGAACGCGGTGCGCGACACGGTCAGCACCCGCCAGCCCGCCGCCTGGAACACCTTCACGGTGGCATGGCCGATGCCCCGGCTCGCGCCGGTCAGCAGCAGTGTCTTCTGTTCTGTCATGGCTTCGCCTTTCCGCCCGTGCGACTCACGGCCTAGATGTGGAACGCAATGCCGGCATCGGCAAGGCCGCCGCCGAGGGCCGAGACGGTTCCGTCCGCCCGCCAACAGGCTGCGCCGGTCATTTCACCATTCTCCCCGAAGGCGATGGCGTTCATGCCGCCGCCGATATGCGGCACGATCTTCATCTCGTGCCCCATCGCCGCCAACGCCTCCTCGTGATGGGCATAGCCCGGCTCGAGTTCCACATGGGCGCCCTCGGTCCAGATCCGAGGTGCCTCGACCGCCTGTTGCGGGGTCATGCCGAAATCGATCAGGTTGACGATGGCTTGCATCGCCGAGGGGAAGATCCGCACCGCGCCCGGCAGCCCCAGAGCAAAGCTCGGCTTGCCGTCCTTCAGCACGATCATCGGCGCCATCGAGGTCGGCACCCGCTTGCCCGGCGCGATCGACAGCGCCTTTCCCGGGTGCGGGTCGAAATTGTACATGTAGTTGTTGGGGATCATGCCCGTGCCCGGCACCATGAAGCGCGCGCCGAAGAGCCCGTTGATGGTGTGGGTCGCCGAGACGATCATGCCGTCGCGATCCGCCACGGTGATGTGGGTGGTGTTGTTGCTCTCGTAGCCCGGCGGCACGTGGCCGGCGCCGCCCGCGGGGCGCATGCGGGCGCGGCAGGCCTCGGCGTAGTCCTTGGAGATCAGTTTCTCGACGGGGATGTCGACGAAATCCGGGTCGCCCGATGCGGCGCGGCGGTCCTCGAAGCCAACCCGGATCACCTCGGCCAGCAGGTGCAGCCGCTCCGGGTTGTCGAAACCCATCGCCTTGAGGTCATAGGCCTCGAGCATGTTGAGCATCTGCGCCACGTGCACCCCCGACGAAGCGGGCGGCGGCGGGCCGACGATGTCGTGGCCGCGATAGCTGCCGAAGATCGCGTCACGCTCGCGCGCGGTGTAACCCTCGAGATCGGCCATCGAGACATGGCCCGCATCTTCGCCGCCGGTGGCCAGCGCCTCGACGAGCGCCGCCCCCAGCGCACCGCCATGCAGCGCCTCGGCGCCTTCCTTGGCAACCAGTTTCAGGCTCTCGGCGTAGTCGGCCTGCACGAGGCGATGGCCCGGCTTGGCCGGGCTGCCATCGGGAAGGAAATGGCGCGAGATCTCGGGGTCCTTCGACATGTCCTCGGCGTGGCGCTCGATGTTCGACGACAGGTAGCTGGTCACCGGGAAGCCGCCTGCGGCGAGACGGATCGCCGGCGCGATGACGTCGGCGAAGGGCAGCGCGCCGTGGGCCGCGTGCATCTGGCACCAGCCGCGCAGGTTGCCGGGCACCGCCACCGAGGAGGCCCCGACGAGGTTCCGGCGGCCGGCGGTCTCCATATAGTCGGGCAGCGCGTCAGAGACCGGGGTGAACATCTCGGGCGTCGCCGAGGCACCGGCCTGCGACAGGCAGTCATAGACCTTGTGGGTGCCGTCGGGCAGACGCAGGTGCGAGACGCCACCGCCGACGATACCGACCATCATCGGCTCGACCACGGTCAGAGTGAGCAATGCCGCAACCGCCGCGTCGACGGCATTGCCGCCGAGCGCCATCATTTCGTGGCCGGCAGCAGAGCCCAGCGGGTGGTTGGTCACCACCACGCCCTGCGATCCGCTTGCGGGGGTCTTGCGACAAAGGAAGGGCAGCGGCGTGGGGTCGGTGGTCATCGGTCTTTGCTCTCTATTCCGGTACGGTCTGTCTTTAGCATCTCTGCGGCCTGGGCGCAGCAGAATGTGGTTTCGGTCAAAATACCCGCGCATTCATGATGTTGGCAAGGTTGCGCACGGCGAGGCCTTCAAAACCTCAGGAAAACCGCCCCTGAGGCGCATCGGATACGGCTTGTTCTTGCGCTGAAATGACCGTATCCGCCATCGCGACCGGCAGATCTCGTGAGATTTTCGCTCCCAACAGCGCGCAGATCCGCGCATTTCGCTCAAAAAACGGGCAAGTATTTTGGATTTTCCGATAAATTCGGGCAAAATTCACCAAAATGGCCAAAAAGATGCCCGAACAGTCGATATTTTATGATTACTCAGTCATAAAGGCGTCACACGGACCAACACCGTTCACAACAGGGATTCGCCCGGACACGACGCTAACGGGCCACCGAAGGAGACACGACATGACCTTTTCCAAACCCCTCGGCACACTGGTCGCTGCTGCGGCGCTGAGCGCAGCCATCGCCGCCCCCGCCGCGGCGCGCGACATCAAGATCGGCCATTTCGGCGCCCCGGGCACCCCGTTCGATCAGGGCGTGCAATACTTCGCAGAGCAGGTCGAGGCGCTGTCGGACGGTGAATACACCGTCACCAACTTCCCCTCGGGCCAGCTTGGCAACGAGGCGCAGCAGATCGGCGCACTTCAGGGCGGCCTGCAGGAGATGCTGATCACCTCCTCGACCAACCTGATCAAGTACAACGAGCTGTTCCAGCTCATCGACCTGCCCTTCGCCTTCGAAGACGACGCCGCCACCGACAAGGTGCTGCTCGGCGAAGTCGGTGAGAAGATGCTGGCCGGGCTTGACGGCTCGGGCATGAAGGGCCTGACCTTCATCGACAACGGCTTCCGCGACCTGTCGAACTCCGAGCGCCCGATCGAGAGCCTCGCCGACTTCGACGGCCTGTCGTTCCGCGTCATCGGCGCACCCGTGTTCATCAACACCTTCTCGGCGCTCGGCACCAACCCGGTTCCGATGCCCTTCCCCGAGGTCTACACCGCGCTCGAGACCGGCACCGTCGACGGTCAGGACAACCCGCTGATCACCGTGCGTGACGTGAACTTCTTCGAGGTTCAGGACTACCTGACCACCTCCAAGCACGCCTACTCGGCGCTGGTGCTGCTGGTCAGCCAGCCGTTCTGGAACAGCCTCTCGGACGAAGACAAGGCGATGCTGCAGGACGCAGCCGACGCCGCCGCGCTTGAGAACCGCAAGATCATGCGCGCCGCCGTCGAGGACGCCAAGGCGTTCCTGTCGAGCGAAGAAGGCGGCATGACCATTTCCGAGTTCACCCCGGAAGCCCGCGCCGAGATCGTCGAAGCGGTGGCCCCGGTGACCGAGGAGCTGCTCACCGATGCGATCCGTCCCCTCTATGAGGAGATGCAGTCCACTCTGGCCGCGGACTGATCGTATCGCCAAGGGGTCGGTGCCGCTCCCAGCGCCGGCCCCTTTCTTATTCAAGGAGACCCTGAATGCCTGTACTGCGCCTCGCCGAGAAACTGCTCGAGGCTCTCGTCGCCGCCCTGCTTTTTGCACTCGTGGCGATGGTTTTCGTCAACGTCATGCTGCGCTTCTTCATGAATTCCGGCATCGTGGTGACGGAAGAGCTGTCGCGGATCGTGCTGTCGATCCTGATCCTCAGCGGCGCCGTGCTCGCGTTGATCCAGCAACGCCACATCGCCATGACGCTGGTGGTCGACCGCCTGCCGAAAGGGGCCAAGAAGGCCGTCGTCGCGCTGACCGGGGCAATCATGCTCTACGGCAACTACCTGCTCGCCAAGGGCGCGTGGATGCAGGCGACGCTGAACTTCTCCTCCTCCTATCCGATTTCCGGCCTGCCCATGGCGACGATCTACGTCGTGGCCACCCTTGCCGGCGCCGCACTGGCGCTGGTCGTCGCGGTGCGCATGGTGCTGATCCTCTCGGGTCGCATGGAGCCGGAAACCTTCTTCCAGGCCGCTTCGGCCGATATCGCGGAGTGATCCTGCGTGACCTTTGTCGTTTTCCTTTCCGTCCTGATCCTCGGCATCGTGCTCGGCCTGCCCATCGCCTGGGCGCTGATCGCCTGCGGCATCGCGCTGATGATGCATCTCGACTACTTCAATGCCCAGATCATCGCCCAGAACATGATCCTCGGCACCGACAACTTCATCCTTCTGGCGATCCCGTTCTTCATCCTCGCCGGTGAGCTGATGAACCGCGGCGGGCTCTCACGCCGCATCATCGAGGTCGCCATGGCCGCCTTCGGCCACGTCTCGGGCGGGCTCGGCTACGTGGCGATCTGCGCTTCGCTGATCATGGCCTCGCTCTCGGGCTCGGCCATCGCCGACAGCGCCGCGTTGGCCGCGATCCTGATCCCGATGATGAAGCTCGGCAACTACCCCGAGGGCTCCTCGGGCGGCCTGCTCGCGGCAGGCGGCGTGATCGCCCCGGTGATCCCGCCCTCGATCGCGCTCGTGGTCTTCGGCGCCATCGCCAACGTCTCGATCAGCGGGCTGTTCATGGCCGCCATCGTGCCCGGCACCCTGATGGCCGTGTCGCTGATCATCGCCTGGCGCTTCGTGTCGCGCGGCGGCGGCTTCCAGACGCTCGAGCGTCAGCCCCGCGCCGAGGTCCTGCGCGCGCTCTGGCGTGCCCTGCCGGCGCTGGTGCTGCCCATCGTGGTGATCGGCGGTCTGCGGGTCGGCATCTTCACCCCGACCGAGGCCGCGGTGATCGCCGCCGTCTACGCCGCGCTCGTGGGGGCGTTCGTCTATGGCGAGCTGACCATCAAGAGCTTCTACGAAGGGCTCGTCGAGGCCGGCAAGACCTCGGCCGTGGTGATGTTCCTGATCGGCACCTCGATGGTCTCGGCCTGGCTGATCACCATTGCCAACCTGCCGACCCAGGTGATCGCCTTCCTGCAGCCTTTCATGGACACGCCGCAGCTTCTGGTTGGCATGATCGTGGTGCTGACGCTGCTGCTGGGCATGGTGCTCGACTTCACGCCGCTCAGCCTGATCCTGATGCCGATCGTGATCCCGCTCGCCAAGGCGGCCGGCATCGACCTGGTCTATTTCGGCGTGGTCTTCACCATCGCCGGTGCGCTCGGGATGCTGACACCGCCGGTGGGCAACGTGCTCAACGTGGTGGCCGGCGTCGGCAAGGTCCGGCTCGACAAGATCATGGTGGGCGTTCTGCCCTTCCTCTTCGCCGAGCTCGCGGTGCTGGGCCTGCTGGTCGCCTTCCCGGTGATCATCACCGGTCCGCTGGACCTGCTTCGCTAGGTCCCGCCAAGACACCGCTCGGACCGAGTCTCCCCTAGGTCCGGGCACAAGCGCCGCTCCGCCCACCGGAGCGGCGCTTTTTTGTTTGCACGAAGGGACGGGCCTATCGGTTGCGCCCCGGCCGCCTCGCGGCCACGACGGACAGGCGCGATCCCCGTCTTGTCTCGCTCACCTCCGAAGCATCTCGGAGCCGCGCACGAGCGCCGTGCCTCCGGGCCGGTCTTCAGACCTCGCATCCGGCGCGTCTCTTTTCCGGCGCATCTCCCCCCGCCCCTGCCGACAGGCCACAAAAAACGCCGGGTGGGAAACCCACCCGGCGCAGTGTTCGCGCGTTGCTGTCGAAACAGGAGGAGAGGTCAGCTCCGCCAGCCACGCGCGCGGGAGACCGCATCAGAGAACCGCGCCAGGCGCGCAGCCCGGTCGCAAGGGCGCGGCGTGACCACCGCGCGGGGCGCGGGAGAGGGCAGCGTGCCGCCAAGCCCCAGAGCGGCAAGCTGCGCCGCCCCCAGAGCCGTCAGCTCTTCAGTGCCGGGCAGCACGATTTCGGCCCCGGTCACGTCGGCGAGGAACTGGCAGAGATAAGCCGAGCGTGTCAGCCCGCCATCCATCGACAACCGCGCCACCGGCCCCATCCGGGCGATGACCTCGGCGGCGCGCAGGGCGACGCCCTCGATCAGCGCCTGCGCCATATCTTGCCGCGTGGTGGCCCCGGTCATGCCGATGAACAGCCCCGCGGCGGAGCCGTCCCAATGCGGCGCCGCAAGCCCTGCGAGCGCCGGCACGAAAGCCAACCCGCGGTCGATCGCCGCCGGGGCCTCGAACGCGCCCAACGCCTCGGGCCCGTCAAGCAGGCCGATGCGCATGGCCCATTCCACCGCCGCGCCGGCGGCATGCACGCCGCCATCCACCGCGAAGGTGGTGGTCTCACCGACCTGCCATGCCACCGTGGGCAGCAAACCGCTGTCATCCTCGGGAGGCCGTGTTTCGCCGGTCACCGCGAGCGCGAAGGCACCGGTGCCGAAGGTGATCTTGGCATCGCCCGGCGCCCGGCAGCCATGGCCGTAAAGCGCGGCCTGCTGGTCGACCACCGCCGCCGTCACCGGCACTTCGCCGATGCAGCCAAAGTCAGACACGGTCGGGCGGATCTCGGGCAGGCACTCGATCGGCACGCCGAAGAGCTTGCAGAGCTCCGGGTCCCACTGGCCCGTCTCGAGCGACATCAGCGAGGTCCGCGACGCGGTCGTCACATCGGTGCGCGCCTCGCCAGTCAGATGCTGCAGAAAGAACGCATCCGTGGTCCCGAGCCTCAGGCGCCCGGCGCGATGCGCCTGCTGCACCCCGCGATTGTTGTCGCAGAGCCAACCCAGCTTGGCGGCCGAGAAATACGGATCGAGCGGCAGCCCGGTGCGGGCGCGCACCATCTCGGCCTGCCCTGCCATGCCGGCGAGCTTGGCCTCGGTGCGGCGGTCCTGCCAGACGATGACCGGAGACAGCGGCTCACCGGTCACCGCGTCCCAGGCAAGACAGCTCTCGCCCTGGTTCGACAGCGCGATGGCCTCGACCTCGCCCGCAGCCTCGATCACCGCGCGCAGGTTGGCGAGCAGCTCTTGGGGGTCGTGCTCGACCCGGTCGGCCGCCGGGAAATGCTGTTCGTGCCGGACCGCATGCACGATTTCGGCCGTGCCGCTGTCATCGGCGACCAGTCCGCGCGTCGAGGTCGTGCCCTGATCGAGCGCCAGAATCCGCATGTCTCAGTCTTTCCTGTCCAGCCGCAGGGCAAGATCACCCGCCAAGGCGGCGGAATCCAGAGCCGGCACGGACAGCCGCACCGGCTGCTCGGGATAGCTGCGCACCGAACGCGCCGCGAGCTCACGCCCGCTCGCATCGCTCAGCACCACACGGCCGCGCACCGCACCATCGGTGCGGATGTTGAGCGTCGCCGCCGATCCAGCGCCAAGCCGCTGTGGCACGACGTAGCGCAGGCCCGCGCCCGGCACGATGCGCGCACCGGCTCCGAGCTTCGGCGTCTTGCGCAGATCCCTGAAGATCGTCTGAGCCGCCCGGCGGCCCTCGGCCCAGCAATGGCCGGCGGTCTCGACCGGGTGCAGCACGTTGCCGGCAACGAACACCTGCGGGTCAGAGCTGCGCCCATCCGCGTCGATCTCGGGCCCCAGCGTGCCGGCATCCAGCGCCAGGTCGCTCTGCCGCGCCACAGTCGCCTCGGGCGTGAACCGCCCCGAGAAAACGATGCCGTCGCAGTCGAGACGACGCTCTTCGCCCTTGTGGCGCAGGCGCAGCGCCTCGACGCGCGGCCTGCCCTCGATGGCCAGAATTTCGACCCCGGCGAGCACCGGCACGCCCATCAACCGCGCCAGCATCATGTCGATGCGGCGGGTCTGCGGACGGTCGCGGGTCTCGACCATGGCAACCGGCTTGATGCCGTGACGGCGGCAGGTCAGCAGCGCCGAAAGCGCGACGACCTCGGTCCCCACGATCACCGGGCGCGAGAATGGGCGCTTGCCCTCGAGATAGACCATCGATTGCAGCGCGCCGGTGTTCATCACGCCGACCGGCCGCACACCCGGGGCAAGCAGCTGCGCGCGGGTGCGCTCGCGGTTGCCGGTGGCGATGAGCACCCGGCGCGCGGTGAGCGTCTGCGCCCCTGCGGTGGTGGCAAGCTCAAGCACGCCGCCGGGACGGATCGCGGTCACGGTGGTGTCGGTGCGGATCTCGACGCCGGCATCCTCGGCCGCCTGCACGAGCCGCTTTGCATAGGCCGGGCCGCTCAGCACGCGCTTGAACTCGCGCATACCGAAGGGCGGGTGGCCGCAATGACGCGGAATGCCGCCGGCCTCACCGAAGCGCTCCAGCACCACCACGCGGCGCAGGCCCAGCTTGCTCAGCTCGAGCGCCGCGCCAAGCCCGGCGGGGCCGCCGCCGACGATGGCCACATCACAGGTCGTGTTCATGACGCGTCCTCCGGCAGGATCGGCGTGCGCAGCTTGCCCTCGGCGAGACTGGCGATGCGCCCGAGGCAGTTGAACCCCTGACAGCGGCCCATGGCACAGCGGGTGCGGCGGCGCAGCCCGCCGAAATCGCCCGGCGGCAGCTGGCTGTCGAAGGCGGCGCGGATTTCGCGCGCGGTGACCATCTCGCAATGGCAGACGATGCCGTCATGCCCCGGGATCTGGTAATCGCGCGGCAGGTGCTCGGCGAGGTTCGGCATCGAAGGCGCCAACGTATCGTTGGGCTTCGACCAGGCCAGAGAGTGGCTCTCGCTCCAGAGTGCGAAGACATGCCGGGCGATGCCCAGCGCCGCGGTGAGGCCAGTCGACCGGATCCCGCCAGCGCAGTAATAGCCCAGATCGGCATCGGCATGGACGCGGTATTCCTTGCGCTCGGAGGCGGGGCGCAGACCGGCATAGACCGCCGTCACCGGCATATCGTGTAGCGCCGGCACCAGCTCCACCGCCTTGGAGATCAGCATCTCCAGCTCTGGCGTTGTCACGTCGGGGCGGTCGCGCGCCTCCTGCTCCTCGGCGGTTGGACCGACCAGCAGGTTGCCAAAGGCGGTGCGGGTCAGCACCACGCCCTTGGTGCGCTCATTCGGCACCGGCAGCAGGATGGTGCGCAGATGCTGCGATGCCGCCTTGTCGAACACCACGAACTGGCCCTTGCGCGGGCGGATCTCGAAGGACGGCGTACCGGTGAGGATCTCTTCCACCTTGTCACCGTAGAGCCCGGCGCAGTTGACCACGGTCTTGGCCATCAACGAGCCCGCGCCAGTCTCGAGCTGCCAGGTGTCGCCGTCACGGCGCGCCCCGGTGAGCGGCGCGTTGAACCGGAATTCGGCGCCAAGCGCCTTGGCCTGCGTGGCGTAGGCCAGCGGTGCCGACCACGGATCAATGACATGCTCACGCGGGACCAGCAGCGCGCCACGCACATGGCCGGCAAGCGCGGGCTCGCGGGCCAGCGCCTCATCGCGGCTGATGATCCGCGTGTCGGTCACCCCGTTGCCCTGGGCCTGCGCCAGCAGATCGGGCAGGCGCGCTTCCTCGTCCTCGGTCCAGGCCGCGACCATCGCGCCGGTCTCGAGCACCGGCAGGTTCATCGCCTCGCGGATCTCCATGTACTCGTCATAGGCGTCCTGCATGCAGCTGAGCTCGAGCGAGCCCGGCGGCGCGTCGAAGCCGGTGTGCAGGATCGCGCTGTTGGCCTTCGAAGCCCCCGAGAGGATGTCGGGCGCGGCCTCGAGCACGCAGACCCGCGCCCCTTCGAGCGCGAAGCGGCGCGCCATGGCGCAACCGACCACCCCTGCACCGATGATCGCAACATCCATTTCGGCAGAAAAATCAGCCAAGCCTCGTCTCCGTCCTAGAATCGTACCGCCAAGCTCTCGGAGAGACGGGCGGCTTTTCCTGAACGTGCATAATTTTGACCGAATCCACAATATTGACTGGCGTAAAATCCTCAGTTTCCGCCAATTCGGTCAGAACCTGCGGCAATTTTCGGCAGACCAAGCTCACAGCCCGGGGGATTTCGACGCATCACGACCCAGCTCGCCCGGCGTCCGACCAAAAGAAAACACCGGGCACGGCGACGTGGCCCGGTGTCGTTCGCTGCACTCCGTGCGGACGGGAACCGCCGGCTCAGGCGATCACCACCTCGACGCCTGCCTCGGCCAGCGCTTCGGCCATCTCGGGCTCGGGCGCGCGATCGGTCACCAGCCGGTCGACCGCCGAGAGCGCCGCGACCTCGAACACCGCCGCCCGGTCGAGCTTCGTGTGATCGGCCAGTACCGTGAGCTTGGCGCCGCGCGCCACCATCGCGCGGGCCATCTCGGTTTCGCGCAGATCGTAATCCATGATCTCGCCACGTGTCATGCCGCCGATGGTGAGCACCACGTGCTCGGCCTTGAAGCGTCCGAGTTGCTCGATGGCGAGCGCTCCCAGCGTCTCGCGCCCCTCGGCGGCGATCTCGCCGCCGAGCAGGTAGAGCCGGTGATGGCCTTCGGGGCGAGCCAGCAGCCCGGCGATCTCGGGCGAGTTGGTGATCACCGTGAGCCCGCGCCGCCGCGCCAACGCGCGGGCGAAGGCGATGGTGGTGGAGCCGGTATCGACGAAGATCACCGCGCCCTCGTCGAAGAGCTCGGCAGCACAGCGCCCGATGGCGGTCTTCTCCGCGGTCATCGTCACCATGCGGGCATCGAACGGACCCTCGGTGAGGCCGCTGTCGGTGAAGCTCGCGGTCTTGCGCGCGCCACCGTGGAACTTGCGGATGCGCCCCGCGGTGTCGAGCTCGTTGAGATCCCGGCGGATGGTTTCACGTGACGTCTCGAATTGCTCGGAAAGGGCATCCACATGCACCTCTCCGCAGTCCTCGACAAGCTGTACGATCGCCTCGCGGCGGGCGGCCGGTTTCATGCGGCGTCCTTTCTGGTTGCGCATTTCACTCCGGCCAGACCCCTAGATCCGGTCACAGAGCGCTGCCTGTTCCCACGTTCTGACCCAAGGACGACGCGGCTGCAACGGGGTTCGCCCCGCGCCTGCCGCTTCGTAACCGACAGATCAGACGGCATTTTCATCCCTCGACCTGCGCCGAGGCATCGACCGTGACGGTGCGATCCTTCAGTCCGACGCCCGAGAGCTGCAGCTTGAAGGCCTCGCGGGTCAGCCACGCGGCGCGGTAGGCGGCATCCTCGTAGCTCTGGCCGCCGGGGCGGACATTGGAGATACAGTTCCGGTCGGCATCGGTGCGCCCGACCTTTGGCGCCCATGTCAGGTAGAGACCGAGACTGTCCGCGGCCGACAGGCCCGGGCGCTCGCCGATCATCATCACCACCAGCTTCGCGCCGAGGATGGCGGCGATCTCGTCGCCGATGGCGACCCGGCCCTGCGTCGCAACCACCGGCGGCGCGACGCTCAGGCCGGCCTCGGCCAGCAGCGGCCTGAACGCCTTCAGGAAGCCCGGCGCCGATTGCTGTGTTGCCAGCGACGACAGCCCGTCGGCCAGCACCAGAGCCACGTCGGGCGCGGTGACGGGGCGGATGGCCTCGACCCGCGCGACGGAAGAGGCGTCCAGTCTGCGCCCCCAGTCGGGGCGTTGCAGGTAGGCGGGGCGGTCGGGCGCGCGGCTCTCCACCCTCAGTATCGGCTCGCCGAGATCGGCCTCGAGCGCGTCGAGATCGAGCGGCGAGTGCACCGCGGTGCGGGCCTGCGCGTGGGCCATCTGGAACTCGAGATTGCGCGCGGTCGAGAGCGACACGCCGGTACGCCCCAGCGCGATCCGCGCCGAGGTGTGGCGGCGCAGCCCGGCCCAGGGGTCTTCGCTGCGCTGAAGCGCGGCGGGATCGGTCAGATCGGTCGGTTTGGTCATTGTGCCTCCAGGAGCGACATGCGTTTCGACAGCGCCGCGGGCGGCTGGCTGGCCGGGGCGAAGGCGCCGTCGGAGGCCATCAGCCCCATCTTGTCGAGCCATTCCTCGAATTCCGGGGCGGGGCGCAGGCCCAGCACGCGGCGCGCATAGAGCGCATCGTGGAACGACGTGGTCTGGTAGCTCAGCATCACGTCATCCGAGCCGGGAATGCCCATGATGTAGTTGATCCCCGCCGCGCCAAGCAGCGTGAGCAGCATGTCCATGTCGTTCTGATCGGCTTCGGCGTGGTTGGTGTAGCAGATGTCGCAGCCCATCGGCACGCCGAGCAGCTTGCCGCAGAAATGGTCCTCGAGTCCGGCACGGATGATCTGACGCCCGTCATAGAGGTATTCCGGCCCGATGAATCCCACTACGGTGTTGACCAGAAGCGGTTCGTACTTCCGCGCCACCGCGTAGGCCCGGGCCTCGAGCGTCTGCTGGTCGACGCCGTGATGGGCGTCGGCAGAGAGACACGAGCCCTGCCCGGTCTCGAAATACATGCAGTTCTGACCGACCGTGCCGCGCTTGAGGGACTGCGTCGCCTCGTGACCCTCGGTCAGGATGTCGAGATTGATGCCGAAAGATGTGTTGGCCGCCTCGGTGCCGGCGAGCGACTGGAAGGTCAGGTCGACCGGCGCGCCCTCCTCGATGGCGGCCATGGTGTTGGTGACATGGCTCAGCACGCAGGATTGCGTCGGGATAGCGTATTCCTGGATCACCTCGTCGAGCAGGTGCAGCAGCTCGACCGTGGCGTGCAGGTTGTCGGTCGCCGGGTTGATACCGATCACCGCGTCGCCGGAGCCATACATCAGCCCGTCGAAGGTCGAAGCGGCGATGCCGCGCAGGTCGTCGGTGGGGTGGTTCGGCTGCAACCGGGTCGCGAGACGCTTCTCGAGGCCGAGCGTATTGCGGAACGTCGTCACCACGCGGCACTTGGAGGCGATGAGGATCAGATCCTGCGCCCGGCAGAGCTTGGACACGCCGGCGGCCATCTCGGGGGTCAGCCCCGGGGCCAGCGCCGCCAGCGCGGCGCTGTCGGCGGCGTCCGAGAGCAGCCAGTCACGGAAATCGCCGACGGTCATGTGGCTTACCGGGGCGAAGGCGGCCTTGTCATGGGTGTCGATGATCAGCCGGGTCACCTCGTCCGCTTCGTAGGGGACGACCACCTCGCTCAGGAATGTCTTGAGCGGGACATCGGCCAGCGCAGCCTGCGCCGCCGCACGCTCGACATCGGTGGCCGCGGCGATCCCGGCCAGCTGATCGCCCGAGCGCAGCGGGGTGGCGCGCGCCATCAGGGTTCTGAGATCCGGGAACCGGAAAAGCTCGGCCCCGACTTGATGGCTGTACATGTCAGCCCTCCGTTCAAATTAAGCGATATGCGCCGAGGCGATGTGCGAAGGCGCGGTCTCTCTAGTGCCCGTTCGGGCAGATTAGCATGAATCAAGTGCCCGAACGGTCTTTTGTCGAGTGTTAGGCGAGGTTTCGCGCCCGGTCCATTGCGCGCGGCCCGCGAGAGCGGCACTGAAATGCAAAGCGACGCTTATTTGGGCAAAACGAGAGGCCCCTCAGGCACGGCGGATGGTAAATACCGCGCGCAACCCGTGCGGGGCGGTCTCGAAGCGCAGCTCGCCGCCATGCATCATGGCGATCGTCGAGACAATGCTGAGCCCGAGCCCGGTACCGTCGGTGAAGCGAGCGTTCTCGCCGCGGCGGAACGGCGCCATCAGCGCCTCGATCTCCTCGAGCGGGCGGCGACCGCCTTCGTCCTCGACCGAGATCGTCGCCATGTCGACCCCGGCCTCGAGCCGCACCACCGCGCGGCGTCCGTATTTCAGCGCGTTGTCGATCAGATTTGACAGCGCCCGCTGGATCGAGACCGGGCGCGCGGTGACGATGATGCGGTGCTCCCCGGCGATCACCTGCGACGACCGCCGCGAGGAGAACAGCGAGCGCCCGCCCTGCACCGTCACCGGCGCGCCCTCGGCCAGGCTCACCGGGTGGCCCATGTCCTGGTAGTCGTCGACCAGCGCCTCGACCAGCGCGCCGAGCGACAGCTCGCGCGGCTCCTCGACGTTGAGCTCGGCGCGGGTCAGGGTGAGCACGCTCTCGATGATGCCGGTCATCCGGTCGATGTCGGTCTCGAGCCGGGCGCGCAGCTCGGCATCCTCGATCAGCGCGCTGCGCAGCCGCAGGCGGGTGGCCGGTGTGCCAAGGTCGTGGCTCACCCCGGACAGCACCACCGCGCGCTCTTCGAGGCGCTGGCGCTCGGTCTCGAGATAGGTGTTCACCGCGTCGACGATGGCGCGCAGCTCTGCCGGGCCCTCGGCCTCGTAGCTCTCGGGACCACCGAGCTGACGGCGGGTGCCGAGCGCCCGGGCAAAGCCCGCGAAGCGCGCCGCGGTATCACTGACGAGCGTGAAGATCACCGCCGCAGCGAACAGGCCCAGCGCGATGGCCGGCAGGCGCAGGTCGGTGGGCGCCGCCGCGCAGCCCCAGAGGTCGCCGCCCTGCACCCGCAGCCACTGCCCGTTGCCCGGCTTGGCGAGGATCAGCGGCTGGCTGCAATAACGCGCCATCAACCGGGTCAGCTGGCCCAGTGTCTCCTCGGGGCGCTGCCGGGGATGGGTGACGAGATCCGCAACCCGGTATTGCAGGTCGTCCGAGACCACCACGAGGCTTAGCCCGGCGCCTCCGGTGGCATCGGGAAGGATCGGCGCGATGGTGAGATAGGCCGGGCGGGGCAGCCCGCTGATGCGCGAGAACTCCCCGGCCTCGGCCAGTGCCTGGTCCTGCGCCGCAAGCGGCTTGATGATGATGCCCTCGGGCGCGATGGCGCCGCGCGACAGCGTGTTGTAGAGCAGCAAGCCGTTGCGCTCGGCCTGGGTGAGATAGCTGCTCCAGCGCGCCTGCGTCACGCCCCACATGGTCGCCACCAAGAGCCCCGCCGCCATCGCCGCGAACATCAGCAGCGCGCCGCTGTCGCGCATGCTGAGGCCCCAGCGACTCACGCGTCTTCCGAGGTCACGTCGGCGGCGAAGACATAGCCCACGCCGCGCTCGGTGCGCAGCATCTGCGGCTCCTTCGGCGCGGTCTCGATCTTCGAGCGCAGCCGGCCCACCAGCACGTCAATGGCGCGGCCATGCGCCTCGTCGTTGTGATCGCCGTCGCCGGTCACGTCGAGCGCGGCGGCGATCTCCTCGCGGGTCAGCGGGATATGCGGGTTGGCGAGGAAGGCCTGCAACAAGGCCGTCTCGCGGCGCGACAGCGCCACCTGGTAGCCGTCGGGCGAGAGCACCTCGTTACGCTTGGCATCGTAGCGCCAGCCGTTGAATCGGAAGGTCCTGGTGCGGCGCCTGTAGGCCAGCGAGGCCGAGCGCCCGGCCCGCGCCAGCACCGCGCGCACCCGCGCCAGAAGCAGGTCCGGATTGAAGGGCTTGGCGATGTAGTCGTCGGCGCCAACCTCGTAGCCCGCCATGCGCTGGTGATCCGCCGACAGCGCCGAGACCATGATGATCGGTACGTCCTGATCGCGGCGCAAGGCGGCACAGATCTCGAGCCCGCTCTCGCAGCCCAGCATCACGTCGAGCAGGATCAGGTCGATCCGCCCCGCCGACATCGCCGCCTCGATCTCGGCCAGCGAGGCCGCGCCCAGCGCCATGAAGCCGTGCTTGCGGAGATACTCGGTCATCATGTCGCGCATCTCGTCATCGTCATCGACAACCAGCAGTCTCGAGATGCTCACATGATCCTCCTTCACGTTCGCCCAGAAGCTGCGGCGTTCTATCACGCGCAAGGGAAATTCGCGAGCCTGTAACAGGTTGTAACAAGAACGCCCAAAATCTCATCCTTTGGGCGCAAACAGCCCGGGCAATACTCTTGCGCGAGTCAGGCACCGAGGCGCAAAATTGCGTCGGAGCTGCCGGACCGGCAGTCTAGTTTGGGAGGACTACACCATGAAATATACCACTCTGGCCGCGATTTCGTCGCTGGCCCTCTCCGTCGCGACCATCGGTCATGCCGAGCCTCAGGCCGAGGTGCTGCACTGGTGGACCTCGGGCGGCGAAGCCAAGGCGGTCGGCGTCCTGCAGGAAGAATTCGCCGAGAACGGCGGCAGCTGGACCGACATGCCGGTCGCAGGCGGCGGCGGCGACGCGGCGATGACCGCGCTGCGCGCCCGCGTGCTCTCGGGCAATGCGCCCACAGCCGTGCAGCTCAAGGGCCCGGCGATTCAGGAATGGTACGAGGAAGGCGTTCTGGCCGACATCTCGTCCGTCGCCGAGGCCGAGGGCTGGGCCGACATCCTGCCCGCCTCGATCGCCGGGCACATGAAGTGCGAGGACACCTGGTGCGCCGCGCCGGTCAACGTGCACCGGGTCGACTGGATCTGGGCCAACGCCGACGTGCTCGAATCCAACGGCATCGAGATGCCGACCACCTGGGACGAGTTCAACGCCGCCGCCGAGAAGCTTCAGGAAGCCGGTGTGATCCCGCTCGCCCATGGCGGCCAGGCCTGGCAGGACGCCACCGTGTTCGAGACCGTGGTCCTTGGCCTCGGCGGGCCGGAGTTCTTCCAGAAGGCGCTGGTCGATCTCGACCCGGAAGCGCTGACCTCGGACACCATGAAGGCCTCGTTCGACCAGATGCGCACCCTGCGCGGCTATGTCGACGACAACTTCTCGGGCCGCGACTGGAACCTCGCCACCGCGATGGTGATGAACGGCGAAGCCGCGTTCCAGATCATGGGCGACTGGGCCAAGGGTGAATTCCTCGCCGCCGGCAAGGTGCCGGGCGAAGACTTCCTCTGCGCCTCCACCCCCGGTGACGGCTACCTCTACAACGTCGACAGCTTCGCGATGTTCAACGTCGATGGCGACGACAAGAAGGCCGGCCAGGACCTGCTTGCCAAGCTGATCGTCGGGCCGAACTTCCAGAAGGTGTTCAACATGAACAAGGGCTCGATCCCGGTGCGGACCGACGTCGCCCTCGACGAGTTCGACATGTGCGCGCAGAAGTCGTCCGAGGACATGACGGCCGCATCCGACAGCGGCGCGCTTCTCCCCTCCTATGCCCATGGCATGGCGCTGCGCGGCGCTCAGGCCGGTGCGATCACCGACGTGGTGACGGCGCATTTCAACTCGGACATGTCCTCTGACGAGGCGGTCCAGATGCTTGCCGACGCGGTCGCCAACTCGATGTAATCCGGGCCCGGCCCGACACCAGACCAAGACCCGTCCCGCCCCGTATCCCGGGGCGGGGCATTCAGGGGAGGATATCATGGCCAAGTGGTTCGAAACCCATTTGCCAAAGATCGTGCTGGCGCCCAGCTTCATCGCGATCCTGATCTTCGTTTACGGCTTCATCGCATGGACCGCATGGGTCTCGCTGACCCGCTCGCGCCTGCTGCCGAGATACGAGATCGAAGGCTTCATCCAGTACGACCGCCTGTTCGCTTCGCCGCGTTGGGACACGGCGATGAACAACCTCTACATCTTCGGCGCGCTGTTCATCGGCGTGTCGATGATCCTCGGGCTGATCCTCGCGATCCTGCTCGACCAGCAGATCCGCGTCGAAGGGGCGATCCGCACCATCTATCTTTACCCGATGGCGCTCTCGATGATCGTCACCGGCACGGCGTGGAAATGGATCCTCAACCCGGGCCTCGGGCTCGAGGCGATGGTCAAGGGCTGGGGCTACGAGAATTTCACCTTCGACTGGCTGGTTAACCCGGACATGGCGATCTACACCGTGGTGCTGGCGGCGATCTGGCAAAGCTCGGGCTTCGTCATGGCGCTGTTCCTCGCCGGGCTGCGCTCGGTCGATACCGAGATCATCCGCGCGGCGCAGATCGACGGCATCCCCACCTGGCGCGTCTATGTCTCGATCATCATCCCCTCGATGGCGCCGATCTTTCTGTCGGCCTTCATCGTGCTCGCCCACCTCGCCATCAAGGCCTTCGACCTCGTCATCGCCCTGACCGGCGGCGGACCGGGCTACGCCACAGACCTTCCCGCCACCTACATGTACGCGATGGCCTTCTCGCGCGGTGACATCGGCCAGGCCGCGGCCTCGGCGATGATCATGATGCTCGTCGTCTTCGCCATCGTGGTTCCCTATCTTTATTCCGAACTGAGGGCGCGCAATGACTGACGTCTCCGCAACCCCCGCCCCCGCCGCCACCTCCGAGCGCCCTCGTGGCCGCTCCTTCGGCAAGATCGCCCTGCGCTGGCTGCTCTACATCGTGCTCGGCCTGTTCGCGCTCTACTACCTCATGCCGCTCTTCGTGATGCTGACCACCTCGCTCAAGAGCCTCGAGGAGATCCGCACCGGCGACCTGCTGTCGCTGCCGCGCGAGCTGACCTTCGACGCCTGGCGCACCGCCTGGTCGGAGGCCTGTACCGGCATCCAGTGCGAAGGCGTGAAGCCGTATTTCTGGAACTCGGTGATGCTCGCCGTTCCGGCGGTGCTGATCTCGACGCTCTTGGGCGCGATGAACGGCTACGTGATCGCGCAGTGGCGCTTCCCCGGTGCCAACATCATCTTCGCACTGATGCTGTTCGGCTGCTTCATCCCGTTCCAGGTGGTGCTGCTTCCGATGGCGCGGATGCTTGGCCTCATGGGCATCGCAGGCACCATCCCGGGGCTGATCTTCGTGCACGTGATCTACGGGCTCGGCTTCACCACGCTGTTTTTCCGCAACTACTACGTCACCATCCCGGTCGAACTGGTGAAAGCGGCCAAGGTGGATGGCGCGGGCTTCGTGCGGATCTTCTTCGCGATCTTCCTGCCGCTCAGCATCCCGATCATCGTGGTGAGCGTGATCTGGCAGTTCACCCAGATCTGGAACGACTTCCTGTTCGGCGTGTCGTTCAGCCAGGCCGGCACCCAGCCGGTGACCGTCGCGCTCAACAACATCGTCAACTCGACCACCGGCGTGAAGGAATACAACGTCGACATGGCCGCCGCGATCATCGCCGCCCTGCCGACCCTCCTCGTCTACATCGTCGCCGGCAAGTACTTCATCCGCGGTCTGACCGCCGGCTCCGTCAAAGGATGACCCCCATGGCCCCGATCCTCGAAATCAACAATCTCTACAAGAACTACGGCGCGACCGAGGTGCTCAAGGACATCAACGTCTCGATCGACAAGGGCGAGTTCCTCGTGCTGGTCGGCCCCTCGGGCTGCGGCAAGTCCACGCTGCTGAACTGCATCGCGGGTCTCGAGCCGATCTCGGGCGGCACGCTCCGGATCGACGGGCACGACATGACCCATGTCTCGCCCAAGGACCGCGACATCGCCATGGTGTTCCAGTCCTACGCGCTCTACCCGACGATGAGCGTGGCCAAGAACATCACCTTCGGCATGAAGGTGCGCGGCGTCGATCCCGAGACCCAGAAGAGCAAGCTTGCCGAGGTCGCCCGACAGCTGCAGATCGAGCCCTTCCTGAACCGCCGCCCCGGCCAGCTCTCGGGCGGCCAGCGGCAGCGGGTCGCCATGGGCCGGGCGCTGGTGCGCGATCCCAAGCTGTTCCTCTTCGACGAGCCGCTGTCGAACCTCGACGCCAAGCTGCGGGTCGAGATGCGCACCGAGATCAAGACCCTGCACCACAAGCTCGGCGCCTCGATGGTCTACGTCACCCACGACCAGATCGAGGCGATGACGTTGGCAACCAAGATCGTCGTCATGAAGGGCGGCATCATCCAGCAGATCGGCTCGCCCTCTGAGATCTACAACCGCCCCGCCAACCTCTTCGTGGCGGATTTCATGGGGTCGCCGGCGATGAACCTGATCCCGGCAAAGACCCAGACTGGCAGCGGCGGCACGATGATCGAGATCCAGCGCCCGGATCTCGAGCCGATCCGGCTCACCGATCCGCGCGCCCAGGGCCTGCCCGAGGACATCATCCTCGGCCTGCGTCCCGAGGACATCTCGGAGCCTGGCTTCCGGGTGGGCGAGCTGGTGCAGGAAGCGCCCTGCAAGGTCGAGATCGTCGAGCCCGCGGGCGCCGACACCTACGTGCAGACCCGGCTCGGCGGCAAGCCCCTGACCGCGCGCCTGCATTCCGAGACCGAGGCGGCGCCGGGCACGGTGCACAACCTCGCCTTCGACCTCGCCAAGGTGTCGTATTTCGAGCCAGAAAGCGGCAAGCGCATCAACTGATCCCCGGGCGGGGCCGCCTGCGCGGCCCTGCTCACCCCTGTTCCGAGATCATCCTCTGCAGCAGCGCCTTCACCACCGCGCAGCCATTGGCGAGATCCTCGGGATGGGTCAGCTCTGCCTCGTTGTGGCTAAGCCCGTTTACGCTCGGCACGAAGACAAGGTTGCTCGGCATCATCGCCGCCAGCGCCAGCGCATCATGGCCGGTGATCGTCATCATCGGCACCGCCCTCACGCCAAGCTCCGCACAGGCCTCGAGCGTCATCGCCACGCCCACCGGGTCGAGCGAGGTTCCCGGACGGGCCTCGTCGGTAAAGGTCTCGATACCGATGCCCATCGCCTCCACATGCGGCCGGATCGCCGCGAGGAAGCGGTCTCCGACCGCCGTGCAGATCTGCTGAGCCGGGTTGCGCATCTCGAAATAGACCGTGACGCGGGAGGCCACCACGTTGGGGCTGTCGGGCTCGGCCACGATCTTGGCCGCCGACCAGTGCAGCTCGACATGCTGGGCCTCGGCCTCCATCAGCCGGTGAAACTCGGTGATTGCCCAGGCGGCAGCGCGCATGGCGTCGCGGCGCTGGTGCATCGCGGTCGGGCCGGTATGGCTCGGCTCCCCGACGAAGCTCAGCGTCAGCTTGCGCACCCCCCATGAGGCGGTGACCGCACCGATCTGCACGTCCGTCGCCTCGAGATGCCCGCCCTGCTCCACGTGGAGCTCGAGGTTGCGCACCGGCCGCAGCGGAAACGGCGCCTCGCCGAGGTAACCGATCCGGGCCAGCGCCTCGCCCATCGTCGTGCCGAGCCGGTCGGACAGCCCCAGAGCGAAGCCCGCATCGTACTTGCCGGTGAAGACCGAGCTTCCGGTGAGGCTCGGCTGGAAGCGCGCCCCCTCCTCGTTGGTCCAGTTCACCACCGTCAGGTTATGCGCCGCCGGACCGCCCTCGGCATGGATCTCGGAGGCCGCGACCAGCGCAGACAGCACGCCGAGCGCGCCATCGAAGCGTCCGCCGGTGGGCTGGCTGTCGAGATGCGAGCCGGCGAGCACCGTGGCGTCGGAGTCTGGCGCGGTCGGGAAGGTAGCGAACATGTTGCCCACCGGGTCCACGTGCAGCCGAGCGCCGCGCGCCTCGGCAATCTCGGCGAACAGGCGCCGCGCGGCGCCGTCCTCGTCGCTGCCGGTCAGGCGGCGGACGCCGCCGCCGGGCGTGGCGCCGATCTCGGCGAAGCGGTCGAGCAGGGAAAGCAGGTCTTGGGACATGCGGGCGGTCCTTGGCAGTCGGGATCTGGTCCCGGCACCCTGCCCGCGGCAACCGCCCCGCGACAGGGGCAGGCGCCCGCCTGCGCCAGAGAGGCAAGAACCAGTGGACAGGCGGGCAAGCCGGCCCCGGTTCGGCGAGCGACAGCGCCCGGCGGCCTGTGTCACGATGCCCGCACAACCGCGGAGCAGACATGGACCAGACCTCAGACATACTCGCCCTTCTGCGCCGGCTGCCCGGCTGGGAGGACCGCCCGGTCGAGATCGAGCCGGCGATCGCCGTGCTCGCCTCGCCCTCGTGGCGCGGCGTCGACGGCGCCCCCTTCATCGCGCGCGACACCGAAACCGGCGACAGCGTCTTCGTCAAGCGCCTGCACGAGGACACGAGCTTCTACATAGACCCGGTTCAGGCCTTCGCCGCCGCCAAGCAGGCCGGCGATGTCGGCGTCGGGCCGAGGGTCCTGCTCAGCGATCCCGCCGCGCGCGTCCTGATCACCGAGCATCTTGGCGAGGGCTGGCGCGTGGCCGGGCTGGAGCATGCCGCCGACCCGGACTTTGTCGACCGCGTGCTCGAGGCCCGCGCGCGCTTTTCGCAGGCCGCGTCGCTCGCCCCGCGCGCCGATGCATTCGCCGAGATCGAGAGCCTTCACACCCGGCTGGTCTCGGAGGGCGCGGCGACGCCTCCCGACATGGGCTGGCTCTGCGACACCCTGATGCTCGCCGCCGAGCGCGCCACCGGCACGGACGAGGCTCCGGTGGCGATCCACGGTGACGGCAACCTGTCGAACGTGCTGTTCCACAGCTCCGGCGAGATCCGGCTGGTGGATTTCGACCGCGCCGGCATGGCCAGCCCCTGCGAGGAAATCGGCACCGCCCTGGTCGAGATGTGCGCCTTCGAGGCCGGCGCCCGCGCCGCCTTTCTGCGCTGCGCCGCCAAGGCCTGGAACCTGCCGGCCGAAGATGAGGTGTTCGACCGCGTGCGGCTCTACGGCATTGCCGATGACCTGCGATGGGCAATGATCGCCATGCTGATGGCGCATCTCTCGCCGCGTCGGATCGAGCACGAGTTCTACAAGTTCGGCCTGTGGCGCCATGTCCGCGCCCGAGCCTCGCTCCGCGACCCCCGCTTCGGCGAGAAACTGAGGATCTGCGCATGATCGTGAAACGCCGCATGGGCGAGGCCCGCAGCAAGGATGAACAGAACGCCGAGACCGCCATTGCCATGGTGCCCGGCTGGCGCGGCCGCGAAGGCGAGATCAGCTACGGCATGATGGTGGGCGGCCTCAACAACCGCAACTGGCGCATCGAGGTCGCCAACGATGACCGCGACTACTTCCTCAAGATCCCCGGCGACGGCACCGAGATCTTCATCAACCGCGCCACCTCCTACGAGGCGGCGGTGCACGCGCACGGGTTGGGCATCGCGCCAGAAGTGATCTTTCACGACCCCACCACCGGCACCGAGGTGCACGAGTTCCTCGACAACCACGTGACCTGCACCACCGCGGACTTCGCCCGGCCCGAGGTGCGCGAGCAGGTCATCCGGCTGTTCCGAACCCTGCATTCCGGCCCGGTGCTGAGCCAGGTGAAGACCATTTTCGACCTGATCGACGAGCATCTCGAGCAGGCGCGCGAGCTTGGCTCCTCGATGCCCGAGGACCTGCCATGGCTGCTGCACCACTACGAGAAGATCCGCGCCGTCTTCGAGGCCTCGGGGATGGATCTGGTGACCTGCTACAACGATCCGATGCCGGGCAATTTCCTGTTCGCCCCGGACGGAGCCCTGAAGCTCATCGACTACGAGTTCGCCTCGGCCAACGAGCGCAGCTACGACATCGGTGTCTTCGCCTGCGAGATGTTTCTCGAGGAGGACGAGACCGACGCGCTGATCGAGACCTATTTCGGTACCGTGACGCCGCAGATGCAGGCCCGCGTCTCGCTCTGCCGGGTTCTGGCAGACATGAAGTGGGGCAGCTGGGCGGTGGTGAACCGGATGCTCACCGACTGGGATTTCGACTTCCAGAAATACGGCCTTTGGAAATACATGCGCGGCCGCGCCATGATGCAGGACCCGCGCTTCGACACCTGGCTGCGGCAGGTCTGAGCCCCCTCCATGCACAGCATTTGAGCAGGCGCCTCCGGGCGCCTGTCTTATTCTCGACAGTTTGTTTGAATTTTCAAACTTCAAATTGAAGAGTTAATTTGTCGCTTCGCGCGGCACCGGATTTCAATCACGACCGCGAGATGCTCGAAAAACCGCCCCCTCCCACCTTGCGACGCGCGCGCGTCCACCGGCAGGACCGCATTCTGACCGAACTACAGGCCCAGCCGATGCTGCGCGCCTCGGAACTGGCGCAGATGCTCGACGTCTCGCACGAGACCATCCGCCGCGATCTTATCGATCTCGACCGCCGCGGCCTGCTGCGCCGCACCTATGGCGGCGCCGAACGGCCGCTGCGCTTCGAGGCGCCGGTGGCCGAGCGCCAGATCATGAATGTCGAGGCGCGCGACCGCATTGCCGCCGAAGCGGCCGCGATGATCGCGCCGAAACAGGTGGTGATGATCGGCAGCGGCTCCACCGTCTGGCACGCGGCGCGGCACATCGCCTCCGGCTGCCAGCACGTCACCGCGATCACCAACGACCATCATGTCGCCGCCGCGCTCTGCGACGGGCCGACCCTGCAGATCATCTCGCTCGGCGGGCGCCTGCATGCCACCGAACGCTACACGTGGGGCCCTCAGGCCATCGAGGAGCTGTCACGCTACCGGGCCAACTGGGCGATCATCGGCGCCTCGGGTCTCGACGTGCTCGGCGTGCACGACATCGACGACCACGCCGCCGGGATCTACCGGCGCATGGTGCGCCAGTCGGTGCGGGTCGCCATCGTCGCCGACAGCACGAAATTCGACGTCCCGGCGCTGGCCCGCATCGCCAACTGGTCCGAGATCGACCTCCTCATCACCGACGCCGCCCCCAAGGGGCCGCTGGCCGCCGCGCTGGCCGCAAACGACGTCGACGTTGTCCACCCGCAGGCCTCCTGAGCGCCCGCCCCGTCCGAGGAACCCTCCCATGTCCATCCAGCAGACCGGCCTGTCCCTGCCGCCCGAGAGCCGCATGGCGCTCGGCCCGATCGAAATCCTGCGCCAGGGACAGGGGCTGTCGCGCCACATCAACGGCGAGACCCCGGTGGCCGCGCCCGGATACGACCTGATCTTTCCCGCCCATGGCAGCCTCTCCTTCTGCCAGGCCGGGCTGACCGGAGAGGTAGGCCCGGGAGGCTACGTGCTGCTGCGCAGCGACCGGTTCTACGAGCTGCGTGCGCAAGGCGACCTGTCGCAATGGCGGGTCCGGCTCCCGGCGGCTGCGCTTGAGGATCGGCTGGTCGCGGTCGACACCCATGTGGGCGGTCGCTTTGCCCCGCACCCCCAGATGGCTGCACTCGTGGCGCGCACGCTCTCGGCCACCCTCCAGGTGTTTCGTCAGAGCCCCGCCCCGCGCCCCGAGGCGCTGGCCGGAGAACTCGTGGCGCTGATCGCGCTGATGATCGGCAGCGAGGGCGAGCAGGAGGGCAATCTCGGTCGCACAGGGCGCAACCGCACGCGGCAGCGCATCGTCGCGCATATCGAGCGCCATCTGGGCGACCCGGGCCTTGCGCCGGAAGGCATCGCCCGCGCCATGGGCGTGTCGCGCAGCTACCTCTACGCGCTCTTCGCCGAAGGTAATGAGACCGTCGCCGGCTTCATCCGCACCCGCCGCCTGCAGGCCGCCTACGAGATGCTGCTTGCCGACAGTCGCGGCGGGCTGGCGATCTCGGAAGTCGCCTATCGCACGGGCTTCAAGAGTGTGTCGCATTTCTCGCGCAGCTTCTCGCGCCACTTCCAGGCCACGCCGCGCAGCGTGCGCGCCGGGCAGCACGCGAAAGGAGCGCAGGCATGAGCGCCCCGATCCGCGCCATCATCTCCGATCTCGACGGCGTCGTCTGGCGCGGCGAGGAGCCGATCCCCGAGGCGGTCGATACGCTGCGCGCCTGGAGCGGCCGCGGTGTGCCGCTGGCCTTCGTCACCAACAACTCCGCCCACTCCGCCGAGGATTTCGCCGGCATCCTCAACCGGCTCGGCATTGCCGTCGCGCCGAGCCACGTCATCACCCCCATCGAGGCGCTGAAGAACCTCCTGCGCGAGCGCCACGCCGGCGCCCGGGTCTACGTGATCGGCGGCGCGGCGCTGGCCCTCGCGGTGGCCGAGGCCGGCGGCACCGTGGTGCAAGACGCGCAGGCGGATCTGGTGGTGCTCGGCACCGATTACGAGCTGAGCTACACCAAGCTGCGCTGCGCCACCAATGCGCTGCTCAACGGCGCGACGCTGATCGCCACCAATCCCGACCTGCTGTCGCCGGTCGAGGACGGGTTCGAGCCCTGTGTCGGCGCGCTCGTGGCGCTGTTCACTGCGGCGGTGCCCGGCACGACGCCGGTCATCCTCGGCAAGCCGCAACCGGCGCTGCTCGAGGCGGCAATGACGCTGCTTGGCGCGCAGCGCGACGAGACGGTGATGATCGGGGATCAGGTCTCGACGGACATCCGGGCCGCTGCGGCGGCAGGCATCCGCGGCTTCCGCATCACCACCAACCCGCGCCACGTGGCGCAGGCCGACGATCCGCTGCACGAGGTGATCGACCGGCTGGCCGAGATCCGGCCGGTCTGAGCGGCGGTCGGGATCAGGTCCCGAGCCCGAAGAGGATGCGGCGCACGTCCTTGAGCTCGCCCTCGCCGAGGGTCTCGGCGATGTGTTTCTCGTGGTCGTCGCCAATACCCTCGAGCTGGCGGCAGATCGCGACGCCGCTGGCCGAGAGCGCCACCCGCACCTTGCGGCGATCCTTCTCGTCCGGCACCCGGAACACGAGGTTGTCGCGCACCATGCGGTCGATGATCTTGGTCAGGGTCGCGGGCTCGACCAGGACCCGCTCGGCAAGCCGGCCCATCGGCAGCGGCCCCTCTTCCTCGAGCGACTTCAGAACGCGGTACTGTTCGATGGCGATGCCGTTCGACTGCAGGCGCTTGGAAAGGTCTTCCTCGATCAGCCGGTTCGCGCGCGCGATCAGGTAGCCGAGCTGCTCGGTAAACTTGGGATCTGCCATGGTACCTCCTCGCGCACCCGCGCTGTCACTGAGTATAGCGGTGCGATTAGAGAAAGCCACAACATTTGAAAATACAAATACCCCGACGCCAAGGGTGCCGGTTGCAAGCTTGCCACGCTTTTTGCGCCGCGCTCAGGCCTGAAAGGCCCTCCGCACGACAAAATCGACGCCCTCGGCTTCGGCCAGCCGGACACGGGCGTCGGCATCGCTGCGCCCGATCATCTGGTAAGCCCTGTCGCGCGACAGGCGCGGACGCAGGAAATGCGCCATCTGGCAGCCATCGACCCGCCCGACCTGCTGCGCCAGCGCCGCGACCAGGTAGATCGCATCGTAGCACTGCACCGAGTTCGCGGTCATCGTCGGGCGCTGCCCCGAGTAGCAGGCGTCGTATTTTTCGGCCAGCGCATCGCGGTCGTTGCCGCGGCTGGTGTCGAAATAGGACTGCGCCGCGAACAGGTTCTCGGACGCGCCATCGGCCAGTGCCAGAAGCTGGGTCTCGTCGAAGGCGAGGTTGAGCCGCACCATGCGCCGGCTGAACCCGGCCTCGGCGAAGGCGCGGTTGAAGCAGACCGAGTCCTCGCCCAGCATGGCGATCACCACCACGTCGGGGCGGGCCTGCCGGATCTGTGCCAGCGTCGCCTCGTAGTCGCGCTGACCGAAGGGCATCAGGGCCTGCCCGACAAAGGTTCCGCCGGCGTTGCGGATCGCCTCATCTGTGGTGCCGTGGGCAACGCGGGGCCAGATGTAGTCGTTGCCGACGAAAAAGAAGCGGCGGGCATGGCGGTGGGTCGCCATCCATTCGAGGCTCGGGTTCAGCACCTCGGAATCGGTGATCCCGAGCTGCGCGGTGCCGGGCCCGCAGAAGCCGCCCTCATAATGCGGGGTGTAGATGTAGGGCGCGAGGCCAGCCAGCCCGCGGCGCACCGCGGGGCGAAGATCGCTCGACTGGAGGCCGATTACCGCGTCGACATTCTCTTCAAGCGCCAGCCGCCGCGCGGCGGCGAAGGCGCTCGCCTGGGTGTCGCCGGAATCGATCTCGACCAGTTCGATCTCCTCGCCGAGCACGCCGCCCGAGGCGTTGAGCTCTGCTGCCGCGAGGAAGGCCGCGCCCTGGCACCCGAGAGTCCAGAGACCGGCAAGGCCGTGATGGGAGAGGATCAAGCCGACTTTCATATGGAATCGGTAGCGCAGGTTGTGACTCCCCACAAAGGATGTGGAACTCGCGCTCTGCCCCAAGCGGCATATGCACATCTCTTAATCACATTTTCGGACCGGGGCTCCATAAATTTGACGCTTCCGATCTCCCACAGCGCATCATTTGCAAATTAGTTATTTTCCATTTCTAGTAATTATGACGCAACCAGAGAGATGTTCCATGAACGCACATTCCAAGGTCGCAGACCTGTCGACCCGAGACATTCCCGATCTGTCGCTGATGGAGACCAGCGCCCTGATCGCCAGCGGTCAGGCCACTCCGCTCGAGGTCACGCAGGCCGTGCTCTCGCGCATCGACGAGGTCGAGGACAAGATCACCGCCTATATCACCGTGACACGCGACCGCGCACTCGAGCAGGCCGAGATCGCCACCAAGGAGCGCGCCGCAGGGCTCGACCGTGGCCCGCTGCACGGCATTCCCTTTGCCCTCAAGGATCTTTGCGAAACCGATTTCGCCCCCACTTCCGCCGGGCTGGACCTGCTGCGCGACAACGAGACCGGGCGCAACGCCACGGTGACAGAGCGGCTCGAGCAGGCGGGCTGTATCACCATGGGCAAGCTCGGCATGACCGAGGGCGCCTATTCCGGCCACAACGACAAGATGTCGGTGCCGAAGAACCCGTGGAACCCCAAGTGCTGGGCCGGATCGTCCTCGTCGGGCTCTGGCGCCTCGGTCGCGGCCGGCCTGTGCTTCGGCGCCACCGGCTCGGACACCGGCGGCTCGATCCGCTTTCCCTCGGGCAGCTGCGGCATCACCGGCATGAAGGGCACCTGGGGCCGGGTCAGCCGGCACGGCGTCTTCGCGTTGGCCGACAGTCTCGACCATGTCGGGCCGATGGCGCGCAGCGCCGAGGATTGCGCCGCGATCCTGACGGCGATCGCCGGGGCCGACGCCAACGACCCCACCGCACTGCTGGCCGAGGTGCCCGACTACCTCGCCGCCTGCACAGGGCCGATCCGCGGCCTGCGCATCGGGCTCGACCGCGCCACGGTGATCGACGCCGCCGCCCCGGAGACCGCCCAGGTGCTGAACGAGGCCATCGCGGTGTTCGAGTCGCTCGGCGCCGAGATCGTGCCGATCTCGTTCCCATGGCCCACCGAGGCGGTCGACCAGTGGACGGTGCTCTGCGCCATCGAGGTGGCGCTGGCGCATCAGGGCCGCTTCCCCGAGCAGCGCGACGGCTACGCCCCGCACCTCACCGAACTGCTGGATTATGGCCTGACGCTCTCGGCCAAGGACGTGGGCGCGGCGATGCAGTGGCGGCTGGTCTATAACGGCTCGGTGGCGCGCGCGATGCACGGCGTCGACATGGTGCTGTTCCCGATCACCGGGGCGCCGATGCCCGAGCTCGACAACGTTTACGGCGCCCCCACCGCGGGCAAGGGCGAGAACCTCGGCGACATGCTGAAATTCACCGCCCCCGCGGATTTCACCGGCTTCCCGTCGCTGACCCTGCCCGGCGGGTTCGACAGCCGCGGCGCGCCGATCGGCTTCCAGCTCATGGGGCCGGCGCTGACCGAGGCCACGCTGTTCAAGGCCGGCGCGGCGTTCCAGCGGGTCACCGACTGGCACACGCTCCGCCCCGACCTCGCGCCCTTCAAGGCCTGAGACGCTCGCGAACATGGCGGAAGGCGCGGTCGAGCGCGCCTCCCGTCCGGGCGGCGATGCGGAGCACCAGCCCCGCGCCGCCCCGCGCCGCGCCACAGGCCGCGTAGCAGTCGCGCAGCGCCATCGCCCCCTCGGGGAACGCCTGCCTCAGCGCCCCATGATCCGCGCCCAACATGGTCACCGTCCCGAAGGCTGCCGCCCCGCCGGGCAGCGCGCGGATGCCGGCCAGATCGGCCTCGGAGACCCTCTGGCGGTCACGCAGCAGCACCCGGCCGCCGGGCGCCGTCACCTGAAGATCCGAAAGCCACCAGCCGCCCGCGTCCCCGGCCTCAGGAGACTGCCGGCACATGCCGTCGAACAGCACCGCCGTGGCGCCGGGCGCCAGTGTCAGGTCGATACGCTGCGCCATGCGCGCTCCGGTCATCAGAACGTTGGGATCCTGAAGGTGGCGCAGCACCGCACCCTCGCCGGCCATAAGCTCCCAGTCCGAGCGCGCCACGCGTGGGCGCTTGCGGTCGGCATGGACGAGCAGCGCCCCGGCGCTGATCAAGTCGACCTTCGCCCCGGCCTGCGCCTCGATACGGTGCCGCCAGCGGTCCCCCGGCAGCAGCGCCGCCCCGGCGCATTGCGGCAGCACCGTGAGCGGGCCATCACGCCCCGCCCGGCGATAGCCGCGCGGCAGCGACCACGGCCATTCGACGTGGCGCTCGAGCAGCGCCGTTCCGCCATCTCGCGCCAGCCCGCAGACCAGCGCGACCTGCGGAGCCTCGCCCGGACCGTCCTTCACTTGAACAGCACCTCGCGGCGCAGGTGGCCGACCACCTCGGCCACGCCCTCACCCTTGCGGCAGACGGTGGGCAGCACCGCACCGCCACCGCGCACCTCGGTCGCCTCGGCCAGCATCTTCGGGAAATCGACGCCAACATGCGGCGCGAGATCGGCCTTGTTGATCACCAGCAGGTTGGCCTGCAGGATCCCCGGCCCCTTCTTGCGTGGAATATCGTCGCCGCCCGCCACGTCGATCACGAACATCCAGAAATCCACCAGGTCAGGCGAGAAGGTGGAGGCGAGGTTGTCGCCCCCTGATTCCAGCAGGATCAGGTCAAGCCCCGGAAACTCGGCCTCGAGCCGGTCGGCGGCGGCCATGTTGAGCGTCGGGTCCTCTCGGATCACCGTGTGCGGACAGGCGCCCGCCTGCACCGCGCGCACCCGCTCGGGCGGCAATTGCCCGCCCTTGCGCAGACGCTCGGCGTCCTCGTCGGTGACCAGATCGTTGGTGATCACCGCGGTGTCGATGCCGGCCTCGGCCAGCTCGCGCAGCATCGCCTCGATCAGTGCCGTCTTGCCCGAACCCACCGGCCCGCCAATCCCTACCCGTGCCGCGGTCATCGCAGGAAATACCGTCTTGCAAGCGGCACCTCTCGGGCCGGCTCCGCCACCATCGGCACCCCGTCCGCCTCGACCTCGAACGTCTGCGGATCGACGGTAATCTTCGGCAGAGCGGTGTTGCGGATCATGTCGCGCTTTGTCAGGGCCCGGACCGAGCGGATCTGGACGAAAGGTTTCTGCACCCCGAGCGCCGCCTCGGTCCCGGCCTCGATGGCGAGCCCGGAGACGAAGGTCACGCCCAGCTTGTGCTTGGCGGTGCCGAGCGCGCCCCACATTGGCCGGTGCACCTGCGGTTGGGCACCGGGGAAACTGCCGTTGCCGTCGCCCATCGTCGCCCAGACGATGGTGCCCGACTTGATCACCGTAGAGGGTTTGGCGCCAAAGGAGGCGAATGGCCAAAGAACGATGTCGGCCATCTTGCCCGGTGCGATGCTGCCGACCTCGTGGTCGATGCCGGCGGCGATGGCCGGGTTGATGGTGTACTTGGCAATGTATCTCAGGATGCGCTCGTTGTCGGCGCGGGCCGTGGTCTCCTCGGGCAGGCGTCCGACCCGGTCCTTCATCACCGAGGCCAGCTGCCAGCACTTGGCGATGTTCTCGGCCAGGCGGCCCATGCCCTGCGTGTCGGTTGCGAAGATCGAGATAGCCCCCATGTCGTGCAGCAGGTCTTCGGCGGCCATCGATTGCGGCCGGATTCGGGCCTCGGCAAAGGCCACGTCCTCGAGCAGGTCGAAGCTCATCATGTGGGCGAGCATGGTCATCGGCACCCCCTCTTCGAGCGCCGGGAGCGTGTAGGGGTTGGTGGGGTTGGTCGAACTTGGCAGCACGTTCTCGTAGCCGTTGACCACGAGGATGTCGGGCGCGTGACCGCCGCCGGCACCTTCGGTGTGATACATGTGGATGCCACGGCCCGCGATGGCCTCCATCGTGGTCTCGTAGAAGCCGAACTCGTTGATCGTGTCGGTGTGGAGATGGACCGAGAAATCCGCCGCGTCCGCCGCGATCAGCGAGCCGTCCAGCACCGCCGGGGAGGCGCCAAAATCCTCGTGGATCTTCACCCCCAGCGCGCCGCCCGCGACGCTCTCGGCGACCGCCTCCGGGTTGGAGTTGCCGCGCCCGAGGAAGCCGAAATTGAGCGGAAACTCGTCCGCCGCCTGGATCAGCCTGCCAAGCACGTTCGGCCCCGAGCAGGAGACGTCGAAATTCGGCCCCGGAGACATGCCGATCATCGTGGTGGTGCCGCCCGCGAGCGCGTGCCAGCTCTGCTGCGGCGACAGGAAATGCGCGTGCGCCTCGATGGCGCCTGCGGTGACGAAATGGTTGTCGCCATGCACCGTGGTGGTGTTGGGCCCGGTCACCAGATCCGGGTCGACCCCCTCCATTATGTCCGGGTTGCCGGCCTTGCCGACGCCAACGATGCGCCCGTCGCGGATGCCGATATCGCCCTTCACGATGCCCAGCTCGGCGTCGATGATCACCGCGTTCAGGATCACCATGTCGAGCGCGCCGTTGGCCTGCGTGCCGGTGGTGCAGAAGCCCTCGCCATCGCGCATGATCTTGCCCGCACCGGCGGTCAGCTCGTCGCCATAATGGGCGTGATCGCGCTCGATCTCGGCCAGCAGAGAGGTATCGCCAAGCCGCACCATGTCGCCTGCCGTCGGCCCGTAGAGCCGGGCATAGGCGTCCCGCGTCAGTTTCATGCGCTGTATCCTTTTGCCTTGGCCCGCGTCATCGCCGCCTCGAGACCGCCTTCGACCGGGCCCTCGGTGAGGCCGGCAAAGCCATGCACCACGCGCTTGCCGCCGAAGGGGACAAGCACGACCTCCTTCTCGATGCCGGGATCGAAGCGCTCGCCACCGCCCGAGGGCCGGTCGAGCCGCATGCCGAAGGCCGCCTCCCGGTCGAAGGAGAGCGCCTTGTTGACCTCGAAGAAATGCGCGTGGCTGCGGATCTGAATGGTCCGGTCACCGGTGTTGAGCACGCTGATCGTGCAGTGCTCGCGGCCCGCGTTGAGCTCGATCTCGCCCTGCGCGGGGATCACCTCGCCGGGCACGATCTCGTCGCCTTCGGGCGCAATCGGGTCGAAGACGGTGATCAGCTTGGTGCCCTCGGCCATCGACACCTCGACCGAGAAGGTCCGCAGCAGGTGCGCCACGCCGGGCTCGACCTGATCGGCACTGAGCACGGTCGCGGCGTGGCTGACGATCTGCGAATGGGTCAGGCCCTGCCGCGCCACGGTCAGCAGCTCGTCGGCGATCAGCGCCACTGCCTCGGGATGGGCGAGGCGGATGCCCATCGACAGGTAGCGCCGGGCCAGCTCGGCGGCGGTGAAGATGGTCAGCCGCTCCAGTTCGGTCGGGGTCAGGTGCATCTGGGCCGTCCCTGTTCAGTTGATGAAAAGCCGGCCGTCGCGCGGCCGCATGAGGGCGATGTCCGACAGCGGCATGAAGCCCGAGGGCAGCGCGTCGTCATCCGGGATGTCGGCAGAGAGCTCGGCCAGCAGCGGCGCCAGCGCCAGCAGGTCGCGCTGGGTGGCGATGGCGCCCGACACGCCGAGCCGCACGGCGGCGGAGAACGCGCCGCGCGCCATGCCATAGGCCGAGGTCATCAGCGCGGTGGGCAGGTCGAGCCCGCAGGCGCGCAGAAAGTCGCCATGCACGACCGGGAAATGCCCGGTGCCGGCGCGCTCGGCCTCGGTCGCGCCGGGATCGAGGGCGATGCGCACCGCGCGGGCCGAGGCAAAGAGCGCCTCACCGGCCTGCACGCTGTCGCGGCGCAGGCGTTCGACGGGCATCATGGTGTCGATGGTCTCGCACCACGCGGCGAGCGCCGCGCCGGAAAGGCGATGGCCGCCCGCCAGCGCCACGCGGTCGAAGCCGTGCCAGCGGGTGCGCAGCTCGGTCGCCACCCAGTCGCAGAGGCTGTGACGGTCGACCTGCCCGTCTGCCAGCGCGCTCTCCAGCCCCCAGGAGAAGGCGAAAACACCGGAGGGGAAGCCGCTGTCGGCCAGCTGCATCGCGCGGATCACGGGAAGGCTCTCGGCGCTCATTCCGCCCCGGCGATCTCGAAACGGGCCAGCCCCGCGAGGTCGCGCAGCCGGTCGCGGTAGCGTTCTTCGGGGCCGTCGAGCACAACGTCCATCCAGCCCGCGCCGAACACCACCTTCCAATGCAGGTTGCCGCACCAGTGGCCCAGGCGCATGGCGTCGTCGATCGTCTCGGGGATCAGCCGCATCCGGGCGGCGCCGTCGATGCGGGCCACGATGGCCAGCCCGCCGTCGTGGAACAACACCGCGCCATCTGTGAGCGACTGGCCGCGCGGCAGCGCAATGGCGCAGTCGCGGCCGCGGTCGGTGGTCACGCGCATCCGCTTGCGGGCTGCGTCGGCCTCGGGGATGGAGACGAATTCCAGCCCGCCCTCGTGCTCGAGCGCGTGCAGTCTGTCGTGCCAGCGCGGCTCCGAGGCGGCGCCCAGAATCGCTTCAAGCATCAGCGGCATAGAGAGGGGATGCTCGGTCATGCGCGGTCCCTTTCGAGGAAAAGGCCCGCCCCCGCGGATGCGGGGACAGGCGAGGTCACGGGGAAAGAGCTTACCAACCGGTCCAGTCGCCGGATTTCTCGAACGCGTCGCCCAGCGTGTAGAGCGTGGCCTCATCCCACATCTTGCCCACCAGCATCATGCCGACCGGCAGGTCTCCGACCTTGCCGCAGGGCACCGACAGCGCCGGGTGATGGGTGATGTCGAACGGCGCAGTGTTCGGCAGCATCTCGAAGGCGCGCTGCACGATCTCTTCGCGGCTGGCATCCGGGCCGGGGATCGGGGACGCAACGATCGGCACGGTCGGCATCAGGACGGCGTCGTAATCGGCCAGCACCGCGTCATAGGCCGCGCGCAGCGTCTTCACGATGTTGAACGCCTTGCCGTAGAAGCGCTTGCCGTACTGGTCGTCGGCGAACTGCGCGAACAGCATCCCCAGCTTCAGGGTCTCGGACAGCTCGTCGGCGCGCTCGCGCCAGCCGCGGTGGAAATCCATGAAGCTGGTCACGTAGAGGTCGGGCCGCGAGGTGCCGTAGCCGTCGCCCAGCATCATCGTCTGGGTCAGGCCCTGAAGGCCGATCGGGGTCCAGATGTCGAGGCCGTCGAGATGCATCGGGATCGACACCTCCTCGACGAGCACGCCCAGCTCTTCGAGTTTCTTGGCCGCGGCACGCACCTTCTCGTCGACCTCGGTCTCGGATTGCGGATGGCCGAAGCCCTCCTTGAGCAGCGCGACCTTCATGCCCTTGACCGGTTTGCCCAGCGCCTCGGTGTAGTCCGACACGCTGACATCGATCTGGCGGCTGTCATAGCCATCGGGGCCGGCCAGCACTTCGAGCATCAGTGCGTTGTCTGCAACGCTCGAGGTGATCGGGCCGGCGTGGTCGATGGTGATCTCGATCGGCACGATGCCGGTATAGGGCACCAGCCCGTGGGTCGGCTTCATCCCGACGGTGCCGCAGAACGCCGAGGGCATGCGGATCGAGCCGCCCTGATCGCCGCCGATGGCCAGATCGACCTCGCCCTTGGCGACCAGCGCCGCCGAGCCCGAGGACGAGCCGCCTGCCGACTTTGTCGGGTCGTTGGGGTTGCAGACCGGGCCCAACGCCGAGGTGTGCGAGCCGCCGGACATGCAGAAACACTCGCAATGCGCCTTGCCGAGAATGGTCGCTCCTGCGTCGAGCAGCCGGGTGACGATGGTGGCGTCGACATTGGGCACGTAGCCCTCCAGCGTCGAGGAGCCGTTCATCATCTGCACGCCGGCGAGCATGACGTTGTCCTTAAGCGCCACGGTCTTGCCCTTGAGCTTGCCCTCGGGCGCCCCCTCGACGGTGGATTTCACGTACCACGCGTTGAGCTCGTTCTCTTCCTTCGGAGGCTGCACGCCCATGCTGCGCGGGTAGCCCACCTCGGGCAGCGGATCGACCATCAGGTCGACCTTGTTGTAGGCATCGACATAGCCCTGCATCAGGCCCTGGAAGGATTTCACGTCGGCGGGAGACAACGAAAAGCCCATCCGCGCCGCGACTTCGGCCAATTGTTCCTCGTTCGGAAGTTTCACAGACATCCGTTCAGTCCTTGTCATGATGTATCGGGTTAGCGTGGCACCCGGCCCGTCAGCGGGCCGGGGCCGGAACCGGGATCAGGCGGTGAAGCCCATGAAGGCGCTGACCGCGCCCGCGTCGGTGAGTTCCTCGCGCGGGATCTCCTTCTCGAGCACCCCGTTCGAGATCGCGTAGACGCGGTTCGACAGGCCGGTAATGAAATCGAGGTTCTGCTCCACCAGCACGATGGTGATGTCGATCTGCCTGGTCAGCCCGGCGAGCGTCTCGGAGATCTCGTCGATGATCGACGGCTGGATGCCCTCGGTCGGCTCGTCGAGCAGCATCAGCTTGGGGTGGCGCGCAAGGCAGCGGGCCAGAGCCAGAAGCTGCTGTTCACCGCCCGACAGCGCGCCGCCGCGCCGGTCGAGCAGGCGCTTGAGGCGCGGGAAGAGCTCGAGCATCTCGTCGGTGGTGCGGGCGACCTCGGCCTTGTTGCCGGGGATCGCCACGTGCAGGTTCTCTTCCACGCTGAGATTGGGGAAGATCTGCCGGCCCTGCGGCACCAGCCCGATGCCCTGCTTGGCGCGGGCATTGACCGCGGCGCCGAGGATCGACTTGTCCTCGAACAGGATATCGCCGCCGGTCACCTTCACGTAGCCCATCATCGAGCGCATCAGCGTGGTCTTGCCCATGCCGTTATGCCCGAGGATGCCGACCACCTCGCCGCGATTGGCGTGAAAGTCGACGCGATGCAGCGCCGGCACCAGCCCGTAGGCCGCCGACAGCCCTTTGACCTCAAGCAGCTGCGACATTGGCCTGTTTCCCCAGATAGATTTCCTGGACCTCGCGGTCCTGCATGATGTCGTCGATCATCGCCTCACGGAAGATGGCGCCGCGGTTGAACACGGTGACGAACTTGGCGATCTGGCGGATGAAGGCCATGTCGTGCTCGACCACCACCACCGCGGCGCTGCGGGCGCTTTCCAGCACCAGCTGCGCCAGCCGGTCGCGCTCGTCCCCGGTCATGCCGGCGGCGGGCTCGTCGAGCAGGATCAGCTTGGGCTCGCCCGCCAGCACCATCGCCAGCTCGACCAGCTGGCGCTGGCCATGGCTCAGCAGGCCGACCTCGCGCTTGGCGAGATGGGTGATGCCGCAGCGCTCGAGCGTGGTGTGGGTCAGCTCCCTGGCCATCGGCGCGAGGTGCTTGCGCCGGGCCGACAGGCGGACGTTCTCGTAGGCCGAGATGCCGTCGAACACGTTCGGCACCTGCGTCTTGATGCCGACCCCGAGATTGACGATCTGGTGCGTCAGCGCCCCGGTCACGTCCTGCCCGGCGAAGGTGATCTTGCCCTCTGTCGGCGTGAGCTGGCCGGTGAGGCACTTGAAGAAGGTGGACTTGCCCGCCCCGTTCGGCCCCAGCAGGCAGCGCAGTTCGCCATCGCGGAGGTTGAAGTCGACATTGTCCACCGCCGTGACACCGCCGAAGCGCATGGTCAGGCCGCGGGTGGTGAGGATGTGTTCGGTCGTCATTCCTTCACCACCTTTCCCGGGATCGCCTGCCCGTGGTTGCGCTTCCACAGGATGTAACCGCCAAGCAGCAGCGACCGGGCGGTCGGCACGATGCCCTTGGGCAGCGCCAGCACCAGCACCATCATGATCGCGCCCAGCACGGCGATCGAGTTCACCACATCGACTGTGCCGAGCTGCAGCGTCAGCCATTGCAGCAGAATGCAGCCGATGATCGGGCCGACCAACGTACCGACGCCCCCGGCCATGACCCAGACCAGCGCCTTGGCCGACATCTCCATCGAGACCGAGTTCGGGTCGATGAAGGCCTGGTAGGTGGCCCACATGGCACCGGCGATGCCGGCAATGCCGCCGCCGATGGCGAAGACGATGACCTTGTGCTTGCGCACGTCGTAGCCCAGCAGCGACGACCGGGTCTCGTTCTCGCGGATGCTGATCGAGACGCGGCCGAAATCCGAGGCGATGAGGAAGCGCAGCGCCACGTAGATCACCAGCAGGAAGCCCATGAAGACCTGGAACATTTGGCCCGGGTCGAGCCAGGCCGAGGGGTCTCCGGGCACGTGCAGCGTCGGGATCGAGGGAATGCCGTTGAAGCCGCCGAGGCGCGCGCTGCCGATCGAGTACTCGGGGCCGGCGGTGTGGTTGATCAGCTTCCAGAAGATCAGCGCCACCACCAGCGTCACCACGCCGAGATAGACGTCCGAGAGGCGCCCGTAGAACATGAAGTAGCCCAGCGCGGCGCCGAACAGGGTGGGAATGACGAAGGCCAGCACCATCGGGATCGTGGTGCTGCCCATGTTGATCGAGGCCACCGCGAAGGTATAGGCGCCGAGGCCGAAGAAGGCGGCCTGACCGAAGCTCAGGATGCCTCCGAAACCCCAGATGTAGCCCAGCGACAGGGCGAAGACCGAGAGCACCACGTACTGGGTGATCTGCATGATGGTGAAGAGATCCAGCATCACCGGGGCGATGAACATCACGGCAAGGCCGATGGCCACCATGACGTAGAAGCCGGGATCTCGGGTGACGGGTTTTTCCATGATCCGTGGTCCCTCAGAGCGATTTCTTGAAGATGCGGCCGGTGATGCCCTGCGGCAGCAGGCGCAACAGCACCAGCGCGGCGAGGAGCAGGGCGGCGTCGCCGTAGACCGGACCGGTGAGGAAGGTCATGCCCTGGCTGATCGAGCCCAGCAGCGTGGCGGCCGAAAGCGTGCCAGTGATGACCGAGGCACCGCCGGTGATCACGGTGATGAAGCTCTGGGCGATGAAATTCACGCCCATCGTCGGCACCACCCCGGTAAGCGGCGCCAGCAGCGCGCCGGCAAAGCCGGTGATCGCCGAGCCGATGCCGAAGGTCGCCATGTAGACCCAGCGGGTCGGGATCCCCAGCGCCTCGGACATGTCCGGGTTCTGCATCGTGGCACGGGCGATCAGCCCGGCCTTGGTGAATTTCAGCACCGCCCAGATCGCCAGCAGAAGCGCGATGGCGGCGAAGATCAGCACGAAGTTGTAGCGCGGCACCTGGTAGGCGCCGATGCTCATGCCGCCGAGCGGCGTCGCGACCCCGGTGACGGAGTTTCCGAAGATCATCGTCACCCCGCCGATCATCAGCATCGACAGCCCCCAGGTGGCCAGGAGGCTGTCGAGGATCCGGCCGTAGAGCCGCTGGATCACCAGCCGCTCCACGAGAACACCGAATATGCCCACCACGATGGGCGCAAGGACAAGCATGGCGATCCACTCGTTCACGCCGTGACCGGTGGAGATGACCACCGTGTATCCGCCCAGCATCAGGAATTCGCCATGGGCGAAGTTGATGATGCGCATCATGCCGAAGATGATCGCCAGTCCCGAGGCCAGCAACACCAGCCAGGCAACGGCGCGCACCATCTCCAGCGCGACAACGATTGTATAATCCATACGTGTCTCCTGCGCCCTTCGGATCAGAGGCTGATCTCGAAGTGCTGGTTCGAATCCGGGTTCTCGACCAGGTCACAGACCATCTGCGTGTCGGTCGGCGGGCTGTCAGGGAAGCTCTCCTTGATGTTGAAGACCTGGTCCTGCAGCTCGGCGATGTAGACGTCGCGGATGGCGTGCTGGGTCTTGGGATCGATCTTCACCTTGCCGGCCGGCAGGTCGTAGGCCTTGCCCGAGGTCAGCACTTCGAGCAGCGGATCGCGCTCGGTGGTGCCGGCTTCGCGCACCGCGTCGGCCCAGATCATCATGCCCTCGTAGGTGACTTCCGAGATCTCGGACATCACCCAGTCCTTGTCGGGATATTCCTGCGCCACGCGCTCGAGGAAGGCCTTGTTGGTCGGGTTGTCGATCTCTTCGAAATAGCCGAACGACGCGGTGATGCCGTTGCCCTCTTCGGCGGTCAGGATCAGCTGGTCCGAGCCGCCGGCGCCGAGCACCGTCGACATGACCGGGATCTCCGACTTCATGCCGGCCGCCGCCCACTGGCGATAGAAGCCGAGGTGCGAGGTTCCAACCAGCGCCGACAGAACGAAGTCGGGCGCCGCGCCCTGGATCTTCGAGATCGTGGAGCCGAACTGTGCCACGTCGAGCGGGAAGAACTCGGTCTCGATGACCTCGCCGCCGTTTTCCTCGACATAGCGCTTCACCCACGCGGCGGTGATGTGGCCGTAGTTGTAGTCGGCCGCGATGGTGTAGACCTTCTTGCCGTAGAGGTTCATGCCATAGGGGATCAGGCGCGCCACGGTCTGGGCCGGGGTGGTGCCGAGGGTGATCTCGTTGCGGTCGCAGACGCCGCCTTCGTACTGGGTGTTGTAGAAGTAGAAGGTGTCGTAGCGGTGGAAGATCGGGCGGATGGTCTCACGCGAGGCCGAAGTGATGCCGCCCATGACAACGTCGACCTGATCCCGCAGCGCCATCTGCGTGGCGTATTGCGAATAGAGCGACATGTTCGACTGCGGATCGTAGATCACCGCCTCGACCTCGCGGCCGAGCAGCCCGCCGGCCTCGTTGATCTCCTTGATCGCCATCTGGAAGACTTGGTTCATCGGAACGCCGACCGCGTCGAGCGCACCGGAGAGGTCGTGCAGGCCGCCCACCTTGATGGTGTCAGACTGGGCGCGGGCGATGATCGGGGACGCCAGCGTCGCAGCCGCCGCGGCGGTGCTGGTGTGAAGGAATTTCCGTCTGCTGAGGATGGTCATGGTCGGGTCCCTGTTGGTTTTTTGTACTCACCCGACCCTTTATCATTTTATTGAATTCGCAAATATCTCGATAGAGATCACCATGCGGGAAACATTTTTCGCTTAAATCTTCACCGGAAACCAAGGGAGTCTGATGAGGAACCAGACGCTTTCAGGCTAGAATCGGCGAATTTTAGCGTCGAACCAAGACATTCTCGTCGTGTAAGACCGGCATCCGGACAACCCGGGTCGCCTGAGGTCGAAGCCAATTCTCTTGATAATAAATATTTTCCATTTCAATAATAATGCAGAATCCGACCTGCCCAGCCGTATGGCAGGGCCCCGGCGAGACCCACACGGAGAGCCTCATGACCGCCCCCTTCAAAGCCGCCACGATCCAGTTCGAACCGACCATGTTCGAGAAGGAGCGCAACATCGCCACCCTGCTCGATATGTGCGAGGAGGCCGCCTCCGACGGCGCCAAGCTGATCGTGACACCGGAGATGGGGACCACCGGCTATTGCTGGTACGACCGAGCCGAGGTGGCTTCGGAGGTCGAGCCGATCCCCGGCCCGACCACCGCGCGCTTCCAGAAGATCGCCGCCGCGCATGACTGCTACATCGTCGTGGGCCTGCCCGAGATCGACCCTGTGACCGAGCTCTACTACAACAGCGCCGCTCTGATCGGCCCCGAGGGTGTGGTCGGCAAGCATCGCAAGTCGCACCCCTATATCGCCGAGCCCAAGTGGGCCGCCTCGGGCGACGTGGCGCACGAGGTCTTCGACACCAAGATCGGTCGCATCGCGATCCTGATCTGCATGGATCTGCATTTCTTCGAAACCGTGCGGCTCGAGACCCTCGCCGGGGCCGACGTGATCTGCCACATCTCGAACTGGCTGGCCGAGCGCACCCCGGCCCCCTACTGGATCACCCGCGCCTTCGAGAACGCCTGCTACGTGATCGAATCGAACCGCTGGGGACTCGAGCGCACCGTGCAGTTCTCGGGCGGAAGCTGCATCATCGGCCCCGACGGTCAGGTCGAGGCGCAGATCGACGGCGGCAATGGCATCGTCACCGGCACCATCGACCCTGCGCGCGCCCGCGAGCGCCTCGTGCTCGGCGAGCCGGTCTTCGACATGCGCCGGCCGGATCTCTACAAGACCCTCATGACCAACAGCTTCACGTGGAACCCGCTGGATTTCCACCGGCTCTACGGATACCAGCCGCTGCCCGAGGGCGGCGCTTCGATGCTTGCGGTCGCACAGTTTTCACCGGGCCCCGACAGCGCCGAAAACCTCGCCAAGATCGCCGACTTCGGCGCCGAGGCGAAGGCCGCCGGCGCAGCGCTTCTGGTTCTCCCCGAATTGGCGCTCACCGGCACGGATGATCCATCCGCGCGAGCCGAGCCCATCACCGGCGAGACCGTGGCGGCGTTCACACGCATCGCCATGCGCCAGCGCCTGCACATGGTGGCGGGCTTTGCCGAGCGCGACGGAGAGCACCTCTACAACACCGTCGTGCTGAGCGGCCCCGAGGGCCGCGTCGGAAGCTATCGCAAGATCCATCTCGGGCAGGCGGATCGCGGCTGGGCCAGCGCCGGCAGTGACTGGGCGGTGTTCGACCTGCCCTTCGGACGGTTGGGCCTGCTCACCGGTCACGATGCGCTGCTGCCCGAGGCGGCGCGCGTGCTGGCGCTCGAGGGCTGCGACGCGGTGGCCTGCCCGGCCGCGCTGCCGCCGGGTTTCACCGGCGCGCATGAGGGCACCAGCGTTCCGCACAACGCGCCCATCCCGAAAGGCGCCGATCCCTATCACTGGCACGCCTTCCGCGCCCGCAGCGGCGAGAACAACCTGCATCTCGTCTTCGCCAACGGTTGCGATCCCGAGGCGGGCAACGCCGGCCACAGCGGCATCTTCGGCACCGACACCTTCGCCTTCCCGCGCGACGAGAGCGCCATTCTCGACGACGAGGGCATGGCGCTTCTGGCCATCGACACCGGCAATCTCGACACGCCCTACCCGACCAGCACGGTGCGGCGGAAGGACCTGATCACAATGCGCCTGCCGCATCACTACGGTCCGCTGGTGATCGAAGGCAGTCAGCTCTCGGTGGATTGACCCCTGCCGGTCGGGCGTGGAACATCGCGCCCGACCGACGACGGGAACGTGCATGCCTTTCCGGATCGCCACCACCGCCCATCCGAAGAGGCCACGCCCATGACCACTCCGCTCCCCGCCACGCTCACCGATGCTGCCGCCACCGATCTCGCGGCGGCGCTTCGCAACAAGCAGATCTCGGCCCGCGACCTGATGCAGGCGGTGCTCGACCGCATCGACGCCACCAACCCCGCAATCAACGCCATCGTCACCCTGCGCCCCCGCGACACGCTGATCGCCGAGGCCGAGGCGATGGACGCCGATCCGCATCCCGGCCCGCTCGCCGGTCTGCCGATCGCGGTGAAGGATCTCGTGGCGACGAAAGGCATGCGCACCACCTATGGCTCGCCGGTCTTTTCAGATCATGTGCCCGCTGCGGACGATCTTGTCGCCGCACGGCTGCGCGCCGCCGGGGCCATCCTGATCGGCAAGACCAACACGCCGGAATGGGGCCACGGCTCGCACAGCTTCAACCCGATCTTCGGCGCCACCCGCAATCCCTATGACACCACGCGCACCGCCGGCGGCTCCTCGGGCGGCGCTGCGGCGGCGCTGGCGGCGCGGATGCTGCCACTGGCCGACGGCTCGGACATGATGGGATCGCTGCGCAATCCCGCCGCCTTCTGCAACGTCTACGGCTTCCGCCCGAGCTGGGGCCTCGTGCCTCCGGACGCGGGCGGTGACACCTTCCTGTCGACACTGGCCACCGAAGGTCCGATGGCGCGCAGCCCGCGCGACGTGGCCCTCCTGCTCTCGGCGCTTGCCGGACCGAACCCCGAGGTGCCGTTCGGGCGCGCATCGGAAGACTTTACCGCGCGCTTCGGCGCAGGGCTGAAAGGCAAGCGCATCGGCTGGCTCGCCGACTGGGGCGGCGCCTATGCCACCGAGCCCGGCATCCTCGAGACCGTGGAGGCGTCGCTGAAGGTCTTCGAAGCGCTCGGCGCCATCGTCGAGCCGGTGCAGGCCCGCTACCCGGCCGAAAAGCTCTGGTCGTCGTGGATCACCCTGCGCGCGGCGCTCAATGCTGGCGCCAAGCGCGATCTCGCCGCCGATCCGGCCAAGCGCGCGCTCACCAAGCCCGAGTCGCTGTGGGAGATCGAACAGGGTCAGGGGCTGAGCGCCGAGGCCGTCTACGAGGCCAGCAAGACACGCTCGCTCTGGTATCGCCGCGCCGCGCGGCTGTTCGAAACCTACGACGCGCTCGCCCTGCCCAGCGCGCAGGTCTGGCCTTTCCCGGCGGACTGGCGCTGGCCCGAGGAGATCGCGGACCGCAAGATGGACACCTATCACCGCTGGATGGAGATCGTGGTGCCGGTGAGCCTTGCCGGGCTGCCCTGCCTCGGAATGCCCGCCGGGTTCTCGCAATCGGGCCTGCCGATGGGGATGCAGCTCTTCGGCCCTACCGGCAGCGATGCGGCGCTGCTGGCGATGGGCGACGCCTACCATCAGGCGACCGACTGGCCGAACGCCTGCCCGCCCGCGCTCTGAGGTCTCGCGCGCCTCATCTGCGGCCACACCACACGAAAAAGGCCCGCCGGATGGCGGGCCTTTTGCATGTTTCACCTGATCAGAGGATCAGTGCACAACGGCGTCGTCCGGACGCGGCCGGTTCGAGGCCCCGACGCGCTCGCCGATCAGCAAACCGTCGCTGCCGGCCGTCACCGGCACGAGATCGCCGTCGTGGATCTCGCCGCCGAGGATCAGCTCGGCCAGCGGATCCTGCAGCGCGCGCTGGATCACCCGCTTGAGCGGGCGCGCGCCGAAGACCGGATCGTAGCCTTCCTCGGCCATCCACTTCTTGGCGCCCTCGTCGAGCTGCAGCGTGATCTTCCGGCTGGCCAGCCGCTTGAGCAGCCGCGCCATCTGGATATCCACGATGCCGTCCATGTCCTCGCGCTTGAGCCGGTCGAAGATGATCGTCTCGTCGAGCCGGTTGAGGAACTCGGGGCGGAAATGCGCCCGCACCGCGTCCATCACGTCGCGCTTGGCTTGGGCGCTGTCGGCCCCCTCGGGCAGTTGCGACAGCGCCTGCGAGCCGAGGTTCGAGGTCAGCACGATCAGCGTCTGCTTGAAGTCCACGGTGCGGCCCTGACCGTCGGTCAGAACGCCGTCGTCAAGCACCTGCAGCAGCACGTTGAACACGTCCGGATGCGCCTTCTCGACCTCGTCGAACAGCACCACCTGGTAGGGGCGCCGGCGCACGGCCTCGGTCAGCACGCCGCCCTCGTCATAGCCGACATAGCCCGGAGGCGCACCGATCAAACGGGCCACGGAGTGCTTCTCCATGAACTCCGACATGTCGATCCGCACCATGGCGTTGTCGTCGTCGAACAGGAACTCGGCCACCGCCTTGGTGAGCTCGGTCTTGCCGACGCCGGTCGGCCCGAGGAACAGGAACGAGCCAAGCGGACGGTTCTCGTCGTTGAGACCGGCCCGGGCCCGCCGCACCGCGTTCGCCACCGCGCGCACCGCCTGGTTCTGGCCGACGACCCGGTTGTGCAGGCCGTCTTCCATGCGCAGTAGCTTCTCGCGCTCGCCCTCGAGCATCTTCGAGGTCGGGATGCCGGTCCAGCGCTCCACCACCTCGGCGATCTGCTCGGGGCGCACGGCCTCTTCGACCATGATGTCGCCCTCGGCCTCCTCGGCCTCGGAGAGCTTCTTCTCGAGCTCGGGGATGCGCCCGTATTGCAGCTCCCCAGCCTTGGCGAAGTTGCCCTCGCGCTTGGCGATCTCGAGATCGGCGCGCATCCGGTCGAGCTGTTCCTTGACGTCGCGGGCCGAGGCCAGCTTGTCACGCTCGGCCTGCCACTGCGCCGTCATCTCTGCGGAGCGCTCTTCCTGATCGGCCAGCTCGCGCTCGAGCGTCTCGAGACGATCCTTCGAAGCGGCATCGTCCTCGAGCTTGAGCGCCTCGACCTCAATCTGCATCTGCAGGATCGTGCGGTCGAGCTGGTCGAGCTCCTCGGGCTTGCTGTCGACCTCCATCCGCAGCCGCGAGGCGGCCTCGTCCATCAGGTCGATGGCCTTGTCCGGCAGGAAGCGGTCGGTGATGTAGCGATGCGACAGCGTCGCCGCCGCCACCAGCGCCGAGTCCGAGATCCGGACACCGTGGTGCAGCTCGTACTTCTCCTTGATGCCGCGCAGGATCGAGATCGTGTCCTCGACGGTCGGCTCCTGCACCAGCACCGGCTGGAAACGCCGGGCCAGCGCCGGATCCTTCTCGACATGCTTGCGGTACTCGTCGAGCGTGGTCGCGCCGACGCAGTGCAGCTCGCCGCGCGCCAGCGCCGGCTTGAGCAGGTTCGAGGCGTCCATCGCGCCATCGGCCTTGCCCGCGCCCACCAGCGTGTGCATCTCGTCGATGAACAGGATGATCTCGCCTGCGGCGCTCTCGATCTCCTTCAGGATGGCCTTCAGACGCTCCTCGAACTCGCCGCGATACTTGGCACCGGCGATGAGCGCGCCCATGTCGAGCGCCAGAAGCCGCTTGTTGCGCAGGCTCTCGGGCACGTCGCCATTGATGATGCGCAGCGCGAGACCCTCGGCGATGGCGGTCTTGCCGACGCCGGGTTCCCCGATCAGCACCGGGTTGTTCTTGGTACGGCGCGACAGCACCTGCATCGAGCGGCGGATCTCGTCATCGCGGCCGATGATCGGGTCGATCTTGCCCTGCTCGGCGGCCTCGGTGAGATCGCGGGCGTATTTCTTCAGCGCGTCATAGCCCTCTTCGGCATTGGCGCTGTCAGCGGTGCGGCCCTTGCGGATGTCGTTGATCGCCTCGTTGAGGGTCTGCGGCGTCACGCCGCCGGCCTCCAGCGCCTGCTTGGCACCGGATTTCTCGATGCCCAGTGCCATCAGGATGCGCTCGACCGGCACGAAGCTGTCGCCGGCCTTCTTGGCGATCTTCTCGGCCTCGTCGAGCACCTTGCCGGTGGCCGGGTCGAGATAGACCTGGCCGGCATCGCCGCCGACCTTCGGGATCTTCGACAGTTTCTGCTCGAGCGTTTCGACCACACGGGCCGGCTGGCCGCCGGCGCGGGTGATGAGGTTGGACGCGAGCCCCTGCTCGTCATCCATCAGCGCTTTCAGCAGATGTTCTGGCGCGAGCCGCTGGTGGCTTTCGCGCATTGCGATGGTCTGTGCGGCCTGAATGAACCCACGCGACCGCTCCGTGAACTTCTCCAAGTTCATGGTGTCTCTCCTTCCAATAAGCGCCCGTTGGGAATTCGCCGCGCCCGACTGGGCGGCACGCGGCAGGATCGGGCCTCGCTAAGAAAATGGTCGCACAGAGCGGAGGCTTCAAGATCCGTGATCACAAAAATGAGCCTGCAACGGAATCGTCATCTTTTGCTGCGAGGAGTCTCCGAAGCTGGAGGCTGAACGATGCATATCAAGAAAATCGCGTTTGACGGGTTCGACACACAAGAGCCCGGCGGGCTGACACGGGGAAGCGTGTCGCTGATCGCGGCGAATGGAAGGATCGAGGTGGCGCTTGTCGCGCCGCCGCGGGTCTCTCCGTGGAAACGCGCCTTCGAGCGGCGGCTGTTGCGCCGCGCCCTCGCGGTGGTGCTGCGGCTGCCGGAATACCGCGAGGGGCGCGAGGAGCTGTGGTTCGACGCCGAGACGGTGGCGCGGATGCGGCTCGCCCCCGGCCCCACCGAGCGCGCGACGCGGTTATCTGCGCACGCCCGCCGAGCGCAGGCTTGACGCAGGCCCGGGCGCACCGCAAGAGGGGCCGACCCTAGAGACGGAGGCCCCCATGTCCGATCCCCGCACCGATGACCGCCTGATCGTCGCACTCGATGTGCCGAACGCGCTGCAGGCGTTGCAACTGACCGATCGCATCGGCGATGCGGTGTCGTTCTACAAGATCGGCCTCGGCATGCTGACGGGCGGCGGGCTGGCGCTCGCCAACGAGCTCAAGCAGGAACACGGCAAGCGCATCTTCCTCGACATGAAGCTCTTCGACATCGGCCAGACGGTCGAGAACGCGGTGCGCGGGCTGGCCCAGTTCGATCTCGACTTCCTCACCGTGCATGGCGATCCGCACGTGGTGCGCGCCGCCAAGGAAGGCGCCTCGGGCAAGGACACCAAGATCCTCGCCGTCACCATCCTGACCTCGCTCGATCGCGGCGATCTCGATGACGGCATGATGCGGGCCGGCGACATCGCCGAAATGGTGGTCGAGCGCGCCGCCCGCGCACTCGAGGCCGGGGCCGACGGCGTCATTGCCTCGCCCAACGAGGCCGCCGCGATCCGCGCCCTGCCGCAAGCCGAGGGCCGGCTGATCGTGACGCCGGGTGTGCGCCCCGCAGGCGCCGCCGACGATGACCAGAAGCGCATCGCGACCCCCGCCAACGCGATCTCGGCCGGCGCCGACCACATCGTCGTCGGTCGCCCAGTCTGGCGGGCCGACAGCCCGCGCGACGCGGCGCTGGCGATCCAGAGCGAGCTCGCCGCCCTGTAAACGTATGGCAAACGAATGGCGTGCGCCTCTGACGGGGCGCTCCCCTCAATCCTCGTTGATGTCGCGATCCCAGAGCTTGATCTGCCCCTTGCGCACGCCCACGACCTGCCGCAGCACCAGCCACGCAATCAGCGAGACCACGGCGAAGATCAGCAGCAGCCAGACCCAGGCAATCGCATAGCCTGCCAGCAGCCAGAGGCCGACCACGGCGGCCCCGATTGCAAAGCCGAGAAAGATGAAGCCCGGCGCCAGCACCTCGAGCACCAGCAGCAGCACCGCCGCCGCCATCCAGACCCACCAGAGATAGATCATGCGCGCGTGCCCTTGAGCAGGCCGAAGGCATCGCGGAACACGTCGACCGCATCCGCCGGCAGCACGATGGTCTGCTTGCCCTCGCCCTGCCCCAGCGCGGTCAGCGCCTCGACCTGCTTCAGCGCCACCTGGTACTGTGCCGCCGACAGGCCGTGCTCGGCGATGGCCTGCGCCACCACCTGCGTGGCATAGGCCTCGGCATCGGCGGCGATGCGGCGCGCCTTGGCAACCTGCTCGGCAGCGTAGAGCTCGGCATCCGCCGACAGCTCGACCGCGCGTTTCTTGCCCTCGGCCTCGGTGACCTGCGCCCGGCGGGCGCGCTCGGCATTGAGCTGTTGCAGCATGGCGTCGCGGGTGGCCTGGTCGAGATTCACGTCGAGGATCTCGGCCCGGGTCACCTCGATGCCCCAGTTGTCCACCGCGTCCTCGACATTGCCCTTGATGGTCGAGATCAGCGCCGCCCGGTTCGACTGCACCTCGTCAAGCTCCATCTTGCCGATCTCGGCCCGGACGATCCCGGCCACCGTGGTGGCAATGGCGCCATCCACGTCGCGGATGCGGTAAACGGTCTTTTCGGGCTCGAGGATGCGGTAGAACACCGAGGTCTCAACCTCCACAAGAACGTTATCGGCCGTGATGGCGTCCTGGCTGGCATTGGGCAGCTGACGCTCGAGGATCGACACCTTGTGGCGCACCCGGTCGAGAAACGGCACGATGACGTTGATGCCCGGCCCGAGCACGGCACGCAGGCGCCCGAAGCGCTCAACCACGTGTTTTTCCGACTGCGGCACGATGCGCACGCCCAGCAGGACGCAAAGGATGATGAAGCCCGCGAGCAGCAGCACCACGAGATTGCCGCCGAGCAGGAAATCGAGGAGAAAGTCTTCTACGGTCATGGGTTCCGACCTCACGAAATGCCTGCGCACTATGGCGCGCGGGCCGCCGGGGCGAAAGCCCTTTCGGGAACCGTGCCCCGTGCATCGCGTTTCATTGCCGTAACAGGCAGGAGACACTCCGATGACACAGAGCCAAGCTCAGATCGGCAATCTGACCTATAATGCCGCCGATGAATGCTACGAGGCGCTGGTGACCTTCCACACGGATGAAGGCCGTATCCGCGTCGCATGTACCCATAGCGCCCCGCTCGATGCCGATCCGGTCGACGTGGAACGCGCGCTGATTTCCGACGCGCTGATCGGGCAGGACAGCCCCAACCGCTTGCGCGCCCGGCTCAAGCCGCGCCTCGCGGAGCGCCCGCGCCCCGCGTCCGAACCCAAGACCCCGCTGCATGGCGCAGTCGACTGGTTGCGCCGGATTGGTGGCCGCGCGGCCTGAGCGCCTCAGCCCCGCTCGGTGAGGTAGGCGTTCAGCAACTCCCGGAAGTGCGGAATGCCGTCCTCGCGCGCGACGTATTCTTCGGGCGGCATCATCCACCATCCGTGCCCCTCGCCGCCAAAGCGCACCTCCGAGACCAGCGCGCCCGGCAAATGCGCCACGAAGAACCAGCTTGCCCCATGCTGGCGTGACCAGACGATCTGATCTTCGGTCACGTCCAGCCCGACCTCTTCGAAGGTCTCGCGCAGGGCGCATTGCTCCGGCGTCTCTTCGCCCTCGCGCCCGCCGCCCGGGAAGTCGAGATAACCCGGCCACGGGATCTCGGGCTTTTCATCGCGCCGGATCACCAGCAGCTCCTCGCCGAGGAACAGCATCAGTTTCGCACCTGCAAAGCGCACGCGATGGCCCCCGCGATGGTTACGTCCTATAGTCCCCAGATAACCACTCGGCTGCGATTGACCACCCATGCCTGCGCTTTGTCGTGACTGTCTCACGGAATTCGAGAGCGACCCCCGCTGCCCCGCCTGCGGGCGGCCGAGGATCGTGCACCATGACGAACTGCGCAACCTCTCCATCGCGCACATGGATTGCGACGCCTTCTATGCCAGCGTCGAGAAACGCGAAAACCCCGAGCTTGCCGACAAGCCGGTGATCATCGGCGGCGGCAAGCGCGGCGTCGTCTCGACCGCCTGCTACGTCGCCCGCATCCGAGGCGTACGGTCGGCCATGCCGATGTTCAAGGCGCTCGATCTCTGCCCCGACGCGGTGGTGCTGAAGCCGCGCATGGCGCTTTATGCCGAAGTCTCGCGTCAGATCCGCGGCTTCATGGAAGAGCTGACCCCGGCGATCGAGCCGCTGTCGCTCGACGAGGCGTTTCTCGATCTGACCGGCACCGAGCGCCTGCATGGCGCGCCGCCGGCGGTGATGCTGGCGCGGCTGGTGAAACGGATGAAGGACGAGCTGGGCGTGACCGGCTCTGTCGGGCTGAGCCACAACAAGTTCCTCGCCAAGATCGCCTCGGATCTCGACAAGCCGCATGGTTTCTCGGTGATCGGCAAGGCTGAAACTCAGGCGTTTCTCCGGCCAAGGCCGGTGCGGATGATCTGGGGCGTGGGACAGGCCGGTCAGGATGCGCTGGAGCGCTCGGGCATCCGCACCTTCGAGGACCTGCTGCGCTGGGATCGCGAGGGGCTGATGGTGCGCTTTGGCAGCATGGGCGAGCGGCTCTGGCATCTGGCCCGCGGCGAGGATCATCGCCGCGTCACCCGCAATGCGCCGGTGAAGTCGATCTCGAACGAGACCACATTTCACGAGAACACCAAGGACCCGGACATCCTCGACGGCCACCTCTGGCGCATGAGCGAGAAGGTCGCCGACCGCGCCAAGGCGAAGGGTCTGGCGGGGCGCGTGGTGGTGCTGAAGGTGAAGCGGGCGGATTTCAAGCTGATCACCCGGCGCCACGCGCTTGGCGATGCGACGCAGATGGCCGACCGCATCTACCGCACTGCGCGCGCCATGTTTGACCAGTTGGGCGCGGGCGTGTCCTATCGCCTGCTCGGCACTGGAATTTCAGAGCTTGTGCCGGCGGAGCAGGCCGACCGGCTGGGCGACCTGCTCGACCCGCAGGCCGAGAAGCGCGCCAGCGCCGAGCGCGCGACGGATGCGATCCGCGCGCGCTTCGGCAACGAGGCGATCGTGAAGGGGCGCTCGCTGCGCTGACGGATCGAACCTCAGGCGCCGCGGCGCATCAGCTCGTCTTCCTCGTCCTGGGCGTCAAAGCCCAGCGCCTCGAGCCCGGCCTCGAGATGGTCGGCCACGTGTGGCGTGCCGATCAGGTAATCGGCGGTCGGTGTGCTGGCCTCGGCCATCGCCGTTCCATAGGCCTCAGCCCATTCATCGGCGTCAAACGCATCGCGACCGATCCACATGATCGCGACCAGCGCGGCCTGCTCTTCCTCGGTCATCTGCTCGATGACGCCGCGCATCTCACCCTCGCCGCGATCCATCTCGCGGGCCAGAAGGATGACATGGGCGACCTTCCTGACACTGATCTCTTCCATTTCCCCGTCTCCTTTCACTGGCAGACAGACTGAGGCAAAGCCCCGCCCCCGTCCTTGATCCTGCGCAAGGTTACGAGAGCCGCACCCATCTGGCAAAGACTGTCGATGGGGGGACCGGCAATCCCATTGCCCGGGTGGAGAGAGCCGGGTCAGGAGTTCTGCGGCATCGGCACGACCTTCTCGCCGCGCCCGTCCTCGAAATCGAAATTGTCGAGGCGCCGCGCCCGCTGGCCGGCCTTGTCGGCACTGATGCGGATCTCGGCCACGTCGCGGGCGGCCTGCGAGAAGTGCCGGTCGAGATTCTCGACCCTTGTGCCGAGCCGTTCGACATCGGCATTGAGCAGCGCGAGCTCGCGCCGGATCGCCCCGGCTTGCTCACGCATCCGGGCATCCTTGAGCACCGCCCGAAGGGTGTTGAGCGTTGCCATGCAGGTCGTTGGCGAGACGATCCAGACCCGCAGGTTAAACCCCTCGCGCACCACCTCGGGGAAATGCGCGTGCAGCTCGGCATATACCGCCTCGGAGGGCAGGAACATCAGCGCCGAATCCGCCGTCTCGCCCTCGATGATGTAGCGTCCGGCGATGTCGCGCAGGTGCTTGCGCACCGCGAGGCGGAAGGCCTGCGCGGCGCGGGTGCGGCTGTCGCCCTTCTCGGCGCGCTGCAGCTGCTCGTAGGATTCGAGCGGAAACTTGGCGTCGATGACGATCGGCCCGGGCGGCTCGGGCATGTTGATCAGGCAATCTGCCCGGCGCCCGTTCGAGAGCGTGGCCTGCAGCGTGTAGCTGTCGGTCGGCAGCGCCTTCGAGACGATGTCGTTAAGCTGGATCTCGCCAAACGCGCCGCGGGTCTGCTTGTTCGACAGGATGTCCTGAAGCGACAGCACGTCGCCCGATAGCCGGGTGATGTTTTCCTGCGCCCGGTCGATGACCTTGAGCCGCTCCTGCAACTCGCCGAGGCTGTGGGCGGTGCGCCGCGCGGTGCCATGCAGGCTCTCGGACATGTGGCCCTGTACCTCCGCGAGCCGGCGCTCGACCAGCTCGAGCATCGCGGTCTGGCTCTGCAGCTGCGCCTCGGTGACATGGTGCAGCCCGCCGGCGAGCCGCTCCTGCCCCTCGCCAAGCGCCTGCACCCGCTGGCCAAGCTGGGACAGCGGGTGCGCCAGCCTCGCGGCGCGGTTGGCGGCGCGGATCACCACGACGATCATCACGAGAAACAGCAGTGCCACCGCGGCGGCGGCCCAGAGCCGCGGATCCTCGAGCATCAGGGAAAGCGGGTCGGTCATGTGCGCCCAAACAGCCGCTCGATATCCGACAGCTTCAGCTCCACATAGGTGGGACGACCGTGGTTGCACTGGCCGGAATGCGGCGTCGCCTCCATCTCGCGCAGCAGCGCATTCATCTCCTCGGCGCGCATCCGGCGGCCCGAGCGGATCGAGCCGTGGCAGGCGACGCGGCTGAGGATGGCCTCGATCTTCTCCTGCACCAACTGGCTGGAGCCGAAATCGGCGATCTCGTCGAGGATGTCGGTAAGCAGCGCCTTGGCGTTGACCTCGCCAAGGATCGCCGGCGTCTCGCGCACCGCGACGGCACTGCCGCCGAAGGCCTCGATGGTCAGCCCCATGCGCGACAGATCATCGGCGATGGAGAGAAGACGCGAGAGATCGTCGGCGGAAAGCTCGACGATCTCGGGGATCAGCAGCGCCTGCGCGGCAACGCCACGCTCGGCCATCTGGTGCTTGAGCTTTTCATAGACCAGCCGCTCATGCGCGGCGTGCTGGTCGACGATGACGATGCCGTCGCCGGTCTGGGCGATGATGTAGTTCTCGTGCACCTGCCCACGCGCGGCACCGAGCGGCAGCGTCTCGTCGGATCCTTGCGGGCTTTCCTCGACCGGATCGACCCGGCCCGAGAAGCTGCCGGCGAACTCGGCAAAGCCCGTCTCGGCGGGGCGCGGCGCTTGGGCCTCAAAAGGCTGGTAGGGCGCCGCCGGCGTCATCGGCGCCTGCGCCCGGTAGGCGGAGCTCAGCGCGCCCTGCGAGGGGCGGTCCATCTGGTAGACCCGCGGCGGACCCGACGGCTCGGGCCGCATCGCGCCCAGCGTCGCCCCGGCCACGGTGGTCGAGGCACGGTGCCCGGCTTCGGCCAGCGCATGACGCAGCGCCGAGACGATCAGCCCGCGCACCAGCCCCGGCTCGCGGAAGCGGACCTCGGATTTCGCCGGGTGCACGTTCACGTCGACCTTGTGCGGATCGCAATCGACAAACAACGCCACCGCCGGGTGCCGCTCGCGGCTGAGATAGTCGGCATAGGCCCCGCGCAGGGCGCCGAGCAGCAGCCTGTCCTGCACCGGACGGCCGTTGACGAAGAGATGCTGCGCCACCGAGGAGCCGCGCGAATAGGTCGGCAGCGCCGCGAGCCCGGTGAGGCGAAAGCCCTCGCGCTCGGCATCGATGTTGAGCGCGTTGTCGGTGAACTCTCCGCCCATGACCTGCGCCAGCCGCCCGCGCAGCGCATCGAACAGATCGCCCGAGCACGGATCGGCGCGGAAGGTGGTGCGGTCCTTGCCCTCGCTCACGTCGCGCAGGGTGAAGCCCACCGAGGGCTCGGCCATGGCAAGGCGCTTGATGACCTCGGAGATCGCCTGCATCTCGGCCCGGTCCGAGCGCAGGAACTTGAGCCGCGCGGGCGTGGCAAAGAACAGGTCGCGCAGGGTCACGACGGTACCGCCGTTGAGCGCGCAGGGCTTCACCGCCGCCATCTGGCCGCCGGCGACGGCGATCTCGGCCGCCTCCTCGCCGCTGGCGCGGCTCTGGATGGTCAGCCGCCCGACCGCGCCCAGCGAGGGCAGCGCCTCGCCGCGGAAGCCGAAGCTGTGGATGTTGAGCAGGTCGGAGCCGTCGATCTTCGAGGTGGCGTGGCGCGACAGCGCCAGCGGCAGCTCGTCGGCGCTCATGCCGCAGCCATCGTCGGTGACCCGGATCAGCGTCTTGCCACCATCGGCCAGCTCGATGGTGACGCGGCGCGCCCCGGCGTCGATGGCGTTCTCGACCAGTTCCTTGACCGCCGAGGCGGGGCGTTCGACGACCTCGCCAGCCGCGATCCGGTTGATGGCGGAATCGTCCAGTTGTCGGATGATCGGGCGCATATTGGGGCTGAACGTGTTCATTCTACCAAACCTAGCAGGCACACCGCGATTCTGAAACGGGAAAGGCCAGACCTACCGGGTTTCGCCACCACATGGAACCAAAGTCCTAATTGGCGAGTTTGAGACATATTATTACCTTGAGCGCCGAACCTTTTTCATTTCGTTGCGCACTTACTGACAGCGACGTTCAGCCCGATGCGAGGGCCTCGGCGCCAAAAACCCGGTAGAGACCCGCGACCAGACCAAGGAAAAACGCCATGCCCGTGAATCGCTTCACCTACGAGACCATCGCCAAGATCTACGGCGAGAGCTTTGCCAGCCTCTGGTTCCGCCCCGTCTCGGCGGTCTTCAAGGAAACCAACTGAGCCTCAGCCGACTGCGAGAGGCCGGGGCCCGCTTCGCGGACCCCGAGAGCCTTGGGCGCTATGTCGCCAGCCAGCGCGCGTGCACATAGCGGCTTGTCATCAGATCGAGATGCGCCCCGCCGCCGTTCTTGAAGAGCGTGATCTCATCGTCGCTCTCGCGCCGCATCGCGTCCATGGCATAATAATCCGCCAACACCTGCTCGCGGCGGATCGCGCCGCTCTCGAGCGGGATCTTCAGCTCGCCGATGTGACCGAGCGTGGTGTCGCAGCTGTCGACGAAGACCCGCGCGCGCTGCAGCGCCGCGTCATCGGCCTCGCGCATGTCGGGTCGATAGGCCCCGATCAGGTCGAGATGCTGGCCCGGCTGCAGCCAGTCGCCCCGGATCAGCGGTTCGGTCGACATGGTGGCAGAGGTGACGATATCGGCCTCGCCCACCGCCGTCTCGAGATCGCGCGCCACGCCGATGCCAAGCTCCTCGGCCATCGCCTCGGCCTTGGCGATCGTCCGGTTCCAGACCTTGAATCTGGCCCCAGGGAAGCCCGCGCTATAGGCCTCGAACAGCGAGTGCCCGACATGGCCGGCGCCGACGATCAGGATCTCCTTCGAGTCGGGCCGCGCCAGCCGCAACGCGCCCAAGAGGCTGTCGCCGGCGGTCTTCCACTTGGTGATCAGGTGAAAATCCACCACCGCCTCGAGCAGTCCGGTGTCATCGGCATAGAGCGATACCCCGCCATTCACCGCGCCAAGGCCCCGCGTCTGGTTCCCGGGAAAGATCGTGGCGGATTTCACCGCCAGCCCCAGCCCGTCGATCCAGGCCGCCCGGTTCAGGAGCGTGTCGTCACCGCGATAGAGGAAGCTGTCGGCGATCTCGGCCTTGGGGCGCTGGTGGCCCTCGACAAAGGCCTCGGTCAGGCCAAGCCAGTCGAGCTTGGCCTCGGCCTCGTAGGGGATGAATGCGGGGGTGGTCATGTGTCGTCTCCTTCGCTCAGCAGCCCGTGTGCGCGCAGGCACGCGGCCCAGCCCTCGGGCCCCTCGAAAAGATGCGTCTGCCAGCCGCGCGCGGCGGCGGCGGCGATGTTGTCGGCTCGGTCGTCGGTGAAGAGCAGCGTCTCGGGGGCCAGCCCGCAATCCGCCTCGACCATCTCGTAAATCCGCGGGTCGGGCTTCGTCACCCCCATGAGACCCGACACGTAGCGCCGGTCGAAGTCCTTCAGCACCGGGTAGGCCGCCTCGGCAAGCGCCATGGTGGCCTCGCCGATATTGCTCAGTGCAAAGACCGGAACACCATTGCGGCGCAACTCCCGCAGCGTCTCGCCGCTCTCGGGGATCTCCGGCGCGGCCAGTTCCGGCCAGCGATCGTGCCAGTGGCGGATCTGCTCGGCCCAGCGGGGATGGGCTGCGGCAGTGTCGTAGACCACGGCGCGGAAGTCCTCGCCCGCGTCGATACGTTCGTTCATGCCATGCAGGTCGACCTCGGCGAACATCTCGCGCCGCCGCGCCTCGCCGATCAGGGCGTCGTAATGGAGCTCGGGCTGCCAGCGCAACAGCACGTTGCCGATATCGAAGATCACCGCCTGGATCGCCATGGGCCTAGCCTTTCGCCTGCCGGATCTCGCGCTCCAGCGCGTTGAGAAAGCGCGAGCGGTCGGCCTTGGTGAACCCCTTGCCGCCGCCCCCCTGGTTCAGCGGGTTGGCGGCGCGCAGATCGGCCATCAGGTCGCGCATCGCCAGTTGCTGGCCGATATTGGCCTCGGTGAAGCGCTCGCCATTGTGGCGCAGAACCGCCGCGCCGGCGGCGATGCATTTCGAGGCCAGCGGGATGTCTCCGGTCACCACCACGTCGCCCGGCCCGCAGCGCTCTGCGATCCACATGTCGGCCACGTCCGGCCCCTCGGGCACGATCACCGTCTCCACCAGCGGGTTCTGCGAGGGCCGGAGCCCGCCATTCGAGACCACGAACATGCGGATCTTGTGGCGGGTGGCAACGCGCTCGGCCTCGGCCTTTACCGGGCAGGCGTCGGCGTCGATATACAGCGCGCTCACGGGTTCACCAGCGCGATCACCGTGCTCACGGTGAGGATGCTGAACGCGGTCGAGATCAGGATCGCCGCCGAGACCCGCTGCGGCGCGATGCCGTAATGCTGTGCCAGCATGTAGACATTGCCCGCCACCGGAAGCGCCGCCGTGGCCACCGCCACCGCCGCCTGGAAGGGCGGCACCGGGAACAGCAGGTAGACCCCGCCGGCCACGAAGAGCGGATGCAGCACCAGCTTGGCAAAGCTCAGCCAGCCCGACACCGCCAGCCGCTCGGCGGATTTCGACGCCAGCGAGGCGCCGATGGCAAAGAGTGCGCAAGGCGTCGCGGCATTGCCGAGCAGGGTGACGAACTCGTCCACCACCGTGGGCAGCGACTGCCCGGAGGAGGACACGGCGAGCCCCGCAACGATCGACACGATCATCGGGTTCTTCACCAGCCCGGCGCCGATGGTGGCGAAGATCCCCAGCGACATCCTGCCCTCGCGCGCCACGGTCACCAGGATCACCAGCAGCGAGGCGAAAACGATCAGGTCGATGCTCAGCATGAGGATGATCGGCGCCACCGCCGCCTCGCCAAGCAGCAGGGCCAGCATGGGCAGACCGAGAAAGCCGGTATTGCCGATACTGGCGGTCTGCGCCTCGATGGCGGCGGTCTGCAGGTCCTGCCGGCGCAGGAACGCCACGCCGGTGGCCACCAGATAGACCGCCAGCGTGCCCGCGAGATAGGCCGCCGCGAGCCTTGCATCGAAGATCGCCGAGATCGACAGCGAGGCCGAGAAGCGGAACAGCATCGCCGAGAGGGCGAAGTAGAACACGAACTTGGTCAGCGCTGCCGTCGCCGCCTCGGGGAAGAAGCGGATGCGCGCGGCGCCGTAGCCCAGCCCGATCAGGGCAAAGAACGGAACGGTCTTGAGAAAGATGGCGAGCATGTCACCCCGTCAGATTCGGCGGGTGTCTGCCGCCCGGTTGGCTTGGCTCAGACCTTGCCTTCGAAATCGCGATGCACGTATTTCGCGTCGCAATAGGGGCATTCCACAAAGCCCTCTTCGGGCGGGATCATCAGCCAGACACGCGGGTGGCCCAGCGCCCCCTCACCGCCGTCACAGGCGATGCGGTGGCTGTCGACGATCTTGATTTCCGGGGCTTCGGTCGCCATCGCTGCGGTTTCCTTTTCGTCACACCTGCACTAACTGCGTTATGGGCGAAGACCAGAACAGGAGCAAGGCTCGGCATGAGTGGAGACGCGATCCGCATCGAGGCGCTGCGCAAGACATACGCAGGCGGCAAGGAGGCCCTCAAGGGCGTCGATCTCACGGTGCCCACGGGCTCGATCTTCGGCCTGCTCGGCCCCAACGGGGCGGGCAAGTCGACGCTGATCAACATCCTCGCCGGTCTGGTGCTGAAGAGCTCGGGCAAGGTGTCGATCTGGGGCTGGGACCAGGACCGCAACCCGCGCCAGAGCCGCGCCTCGATCGGGGTGATGCCGCAGGAACTCAACCTCGACCCGTTCTTCACCCCGCGCGACGCGCTCGAGGTGCAGGCCGGGCTCTACGGCGTGGCCAAGCGCGACCGCCGCAGCGACGAGATCCTCGAGATGGTGGGGCTCACGGACAAGGCCGAGGCCTATGCCCGCACGCTCTCGGGCGGCATGCGCCGGAGGCTGCTGCTCGGCAAGGCGCTGGTGCACCATCCGCGCATCCTCGTGCTCGACGAGCCCACCGCAGGCGTCGATATCGAGCTGCGCCAGATGCTGTGGCAGAACGTGCGCCGCCTGAACCGCGAGCGCGGCATGACGATCATCCTCACCACCCACTACCTCGAGGAGGCCGAGGAGATGTGCGACGAGATCGCCATCATCAACCAGGGTTCGGTGGTGGCGCGCGACAGCACCGCCAACCTGCTCGGCCAGATCGATGCCAAGACCATGGTGATCCAGCCCGACAGTATGCCCGAAACCCTCCCCGAAGCCCCCGGCATCACCGCCGAGCGCCGCGAGGGCGGGCTCATCGCCCTGAGCTACCGCGCCACCGACACCACCGCCGAGGACGTGCTCGAGCTGGTGCGCAACGCCGGTATCCGGATCCAGGACGTCCGCACCGAGCAGGCCGATCTCGAGGACGTGTTCCTCGAACTGACCCGCTCGCGTCCCGCCGCCTGAGGGGGGCTGCCGCGTGACAATGCGCGGCACGGCCTTCCGGTCTGACATGAAATCGCCCTGAATCCGGCGCCTGACAAGCGTTGCCGGGTCATATTCGCGCCGCACTAGCCGGGTCGTTTGCGGGTTGAAGACGCCATTAACCATGAGCGCCCCCATGTCGACCGTCACGCCATTCCTGCGCCGCAATGCCCTTGCGCTGTTCGTCCTTGCCTATGCGTCCAGCGCCGCGGTGCTGCATCCCGGCGTCTTCATGGACATCTTCCCGATGTATGTCCGCAAGCTGGTGGTCTTGAGCCCGCTCATCGGCTTCCTCGCGCTGCTCTCGGTCATGATCGCCCGCTACCGGAGCGAAGGAGCGCTGTGCCCCCTGCTGGCGCAAGCTGCGCTTAAGGTGTTCTGGCCGGCCCTGTTCATGTGTCTGGGCTTTTCGGCCTTCACGACGTTCAAGCTGGCGATCCCGGGCGTCGTGCCATTCTATCTTGATCCGGTGCTCGCCGATCTCGATGCGATGCTGCACGGGGCGCAGCCCGGGCTGGTGCTGCACAAGCTGTTGCCGGAAGTGCTGGAATGGCCGCTCACGCTTGTCTACGGGCCGCTCTGGGCGGTGGTCTGGGTGGGCGGCTTCTTCGCGGTTGCCGTCTATGGCGACCGGCAGCTGCGGCGCCGCTATTGGTGGACCTGCGCCCTGAGCCTGTTCGGTCTCGGGACTGTTCTGGCCACGGCGCTGAGTTCGGTCGGCCCAATCTACTACGAGGCCGTCTACGGCGATCCGCGCTATTCCGATCTGACGGCGGCGATCTTTGCCAGCGGCCCGGGCGGACAGGTGAAGGGCGTAAGCACCTATCTGTGGACCACCTACACCACCGGCAGCAACAGCTTCGGCACGGGCATCTCGGCGATGCCGAGCATGCATGTCGCGGTGGCCACCGTGCAGACGCTCGCGGCGTTCTCGGTCTCGCGGATCCTAGGTGCAGTGCTCGGCTGCTTTGCGCTCTGCATCCAGTTCGGCTCGGTCTATCTTGGCTGGCACTATGCGCTGGACGGCTATGTCTCGGCGCTCTTCGTAGCGTGCGTCTGGTGTGCGGTCAGCGCGCTGCAGACGCGGCGCAAGGCAGCCGGAGCGATGGTGGAGCCAGACGGCCTGGCCGCCTGACTCCCGGGCAGGGTCACCCCTTTTCCAGCATCCGGCCGAGGCCACGGCCGCCGAGGATGTGCACGTGGAGGTGCGGCACCTCCTGCACCCCGTGCTCTCCAGCGTTCGAGATCATCCGGAATCCGTCGGCCTCGACCCCCTTCATCTCGCAGACCTTGGCAATGGCGCGGGTGTAGTCGACGATCTCCGCATCCGAGGCGTTGGAGGCGAAATCGTCGTAGTTCACGTAGGCGCCCCGGGGGATCACCAGCACGTGGATTGGCGCCTGCGGGCGGATGTCGTTGAACGCAAGGCTGTGCTCGGTCTCGAGCACCGTGTCGTTGGGGATCTCGCCCCGCAGGATCTTGGCGAAGATGTTCTCGGTGTCGTAGGTGTAGGCCATTCTATCCTCAATCGGCGAACAGGTGATCGGTATTGGCAAGCTCGCGGGCGATGTCTTCGGGCAAGCTCAGGAAGGCCGCGAGCGCGCGCGCGTTGACGTCGGGCGGATCGATCTCGCGGATCCTCAGGTGATTGTCGAACTGCGCGTCGCGAATGCGGTCGCTCTCGTGCACCATGTCGTTGCGGATCGTCGGCAGCAAGCGGTTCAGCGTCTCCTTCGGCGTACGCTCGCCGGCCAGCCCGACCCGCATCGCGTGCCCGCCGAGATAGGCATCCGTGAACTGGCACTCGATCTCGAGCAGCCGCGAAACCGAGCGGTCGCGGCAGAAATCCTCCAGCAGGTCGAGATTCTGCGGATCGAGGCAGATCACCAGCCGTTCGGTGTCGTAATACTCGAACAGCATCCGCATCAGCGCCCGCCGGTGGCGGTGGCGCTTGCTCATGCTCGACTGGATGCCGCCAAGATCTGGCAGATCGCAGCCGGCTTCGTTGAACAGATACTCGATGCAGGGAATGTTGGTAAGCGCACGGATGCGCGCGGTCAGGCGCTTGGCCACGTGCCACTTCTTGCACAACACGATGAGCAGCTCGCGCTCGCGCCCGAGCGAGCTTTCGGCCTCCCAGAACCGCGGCGCGAAGCGGCGTCCGATACGTCCCTTGCCGGTCAGGAAGCGGAACAGCGACTGGCCCTCGTTGGAGATCTGGAACCGTACCCCTTCCGAGGCGTAGAGCACGCCTAGCCGACGCTTCAGCTCGCGCGCCTCGGGGCTGATCTTGCGGGCGAAGAGAAAATCCTGCGCCAGCAGCAGATCGTAGTGGTCGTTGTAGAACACCACCGGCATGCCGTAATCGGTGAACATCAGGAAGGTCAGCGCGCGGCTCTCGATCTCGTGCTCGGGCACGAGGTGACGTACCAGCGTCTGGAAGAAGGTCTCGTCCGGGATCCAGGTGGTGCGGAAGAAGCGCAGCACGTCGGGCCGCGTGCGGCAGAACTCGAGGATCCATTCCACCGTGCGGCGGCGCAGGCACCACCATTGCGAGCCGATCATCACTTCGAGATCCCCCGGGATCTCGCGCGTCATCCCGAGCCGCTTCTGCAGGTTGAACATCGCGTAAAAGCGTTTCTTCTGGGTGCGTTCGTTGAACCAGTGGCGGTAGATCAGCCGCTCTTCCTTCCAGCCGGTCTTGATCCAGTCGGAATGGAAATAATCGAAGCTTTCGATGTAATCGGCATCGCGCTGGTCGAGAAAGGCATGAGCATATTCCGCCGATTTGATCGCCATGCAATCGCCCGAGAGCATGTAGAAATGCGAGGCGCGCGGAAACGCCTCCACCGCGGTCTCGACCGCGTTCAAGGTCGCCTGAACGAGGCTCCATTCGCCCCAGCCGCATTTCACCCGCCGCTTCGCGAAGGCCACGTTGGGGTTGTCGGCGAGCGCCTTGCGGATTTTGTCATAGGCGCCCTTCGGGGCGCGGGCGTCGAAATGGATCGCCATGTAATCGCCCACGGCGGTCAGGCTCTGCGCCTGCTTGATGACGGCGTCAGGATCCTTGTGACACAGGAGGATGAAGGCAATCTTTGCCATTCAGGAAACCGTCTGCCCTAATTTTGCCCACTCCATTCCGTTGATAGAGACGAACGGGCGTTGAAGAAACCGGGTTTGTCTGATTTTTTGCGATATCAGGCGCATAACAATTAATCACGCGCCGTCAGGACAAGAGGCGCCGGGCAGGCGCATTTTCGGGAGACAGGGAAAATGGGGTTTCCGGGCACGTGGATGACCGAGAGCGAGAGCATGGTGTACCGGGTGGTGCCGAAATGCGCCTGCTCGACGATTGGCCAGATCATGTACTACTCCGATCACGGCGTGTTCTATGACGGCGACATTCATGATGCGCAGCAGGGCCTGCACAAATGGGCCCGCGACGACAGCCAGCCGATCATCAAGGCCAATGTGAAGACCCGCGCCTCCTATGCCTTCACCTGCGTGCGCAACCCCTACACCCGCGTGCTGTCGAGCTTCTTCGACAAGATCTGCGGCATCCAACGCAACGGCAAGCGCTACCGTGGCAACCTCGTACCGCTGCTGATCCAGAAATACGGCATCGAGGTTGGCGGCGACGATGGCAAGGACGAGTTCGACCAGATCCGCAGCTTCCGCCGCTTCCTGCTCTTCGTGCGCGACACCATCCGCTGGCGCCGCCCGATGGAGCCCGACATCCACTGGTCGGCGATCTCGGGGCATGTCTCGACCTTCATCTTCAACGGCGGGCGCTACAACAAGATCTTCTGGACCGAGCAATTCAACGACGGCATGCAGGACGTGCTCGACCATATCCAGACGCCGCACGCGGTCGATCTTTCCAGCATCCCCCGCTTCAACGAATCCGAGGGCCACGGGCCGAAGCGGCTGCACCCGGTCGAGGATTATTTCGACGACCTGTCGATGCATCTGATCTACGAGATCTACAAACGCGACTTCGAGCTCTTCAAATACGATTTCGACAACCCGGCCAACAAGATGCCCATCGGCGAGATCGACCTCGACGAGGTGCACGCCAAGCTTGGCGACTAGGCGCGCTCAGCCCAGCGCGTCGGTCGGGGCGATGGGAAAGAACTCTCCCGACGACCATACGCCGAACCAGCCTTCGCCATCGATTTCGCGCTCGGCACCCAGTTCGACCAGCCGGTAAAAGCTCTTGCGGTCGATCAGCGCCTCGAGATTGGCCCGCACGAGAACGTAGGGCGACGGCTCGCCGCCTTCGGGGTCGATGGCGACACGGATCGGGTGATCAGGGCCCGCGACGGCCTCGTCCCCCACGTGGGTGTGGAAGGTCAGCACCTGCGCCTCGCCCTGGCCCGAGACCTCGAAATCGGTGGCGACGAAGGGCGCAACCTCGACGGTGATTCCCACCTTCTCGACCGGGGTGACGAGCACGTAATCGTCGCCATCCTTGCGCAGGATCGACGAGAACAGCTTGACCATCGCGAGCCGCTTGATCGGCGAGCCGAGGTAATACCACGTCCCGTCACGGGCGATGCGCATGTCGATATCGCCCAGAAAGGGCGGGTTCCATTTGTGCACGGGGGGCAAACCACGCTCCTTTATGGCGCGCGCGGAGGCAGCCAGCCCGTCTGCAGATGGTGTCACGGAATTTTGTGCCGTCATTGCTTTTGCCATTTTCCAACCCCGGGATAGAGTTGAATCGTAAACACGGGATTTCAAGGGAGTCAGCGCATGGCCGAAGATCTGGTCGCCGAGATCGAAGCGCTCGAAGAGAAGCTTGCCGAAGCCAAGCGCGCCATCAACAGCCGCTTCATCGGGCAGGAACGGGTGGTCGAGCTGACGCTGGCCTCGCTGCTCTGCGGCGGCCACGCGCTGCTCATCGGCCTGCCCGGCCTCGGCAAGACCCGGCTGGTCGAGACGCTGTCGACGGTGATGGGCCTCAACGGCAACCGCATCCAGTTCACCCCCGACCTGATGCCCGCCGACATCCTCGGCTCGGAGGTGCTCGAGACCGGCAGCGACGGCTCCCGCGCCTTCAAGTTCATCCCCGGCCCGATCTTCTGTCAGCTCCTGATGGCCGACGAGATCAACCGCGCCTCGCCGCGGACCCAGTCGGCGCTGCTGCAAGCGATGCAGGAGAAAGAGGTGACCGTGGCCGGCGAGACCCGCCCGCTCGAGCTGCCCTTCCACGTGCTGGCCACCCAGAACCCGATCGAGCAGGAGGGCACCTACCCGCTGCCCGAAGCCCAGCTCGACCGCTTCTTGGTGCAGATCGACGTGGCCTATCCGGACCGCAAGACCGAGAAGGACATCCTGCTCGCCACCACCGGCACCGAGGACGCGCAGGCGCATCAGGTCTTCGATCCCGAGACGCTGATGGCCGCCCAGACGCTTCTGCGCCGGATGCCGGTGGGCGACGCGGTGGTCGAGATGATCCTCGATCTCGTCCGCGCCTTCCGCCCCAATGATCCCGCCGCCTCCGACCGGGTGCGCGAGACCGTAGCCTGGGGCCCCGGCCCGCGCGCCGCGCAGGCGCTGATGATGACCGTGCGGGCCCGCGCCCTGCTGCAGGGCCGGCTCGCCCCCTCGCCTGCCGACGTGATCGACATGGCCCGCCCGGTGCTGGTGCACCGCATGGCGCTGACCTTCTCGGCGCGCGCCCGGGGCGAGGATCTCGGCGCCATTATCGACGATATCGCGGGCGGTCTGACCCGCACCGAGGCGGCGGCTTGACCGACACCGTCACCTATCTCCGTCGCGACGCGCAGCTCGAAGCTAGCCGCTTCCCGGCGCTTCTGGCGCGCGCCGAGCATCTCGCCGGCACCGTGCTGCTGGGCGAACATGGCCGGCGGCGCTCGGGCATGGGAGACGATTTCTGGCAGTACCGCCCGCTGCGCTCGGGCGACAGCTATCGCAACATCGACTGGCGCCGCTCCGGCCGCGGCGACGAGCAATTCGTGCGCGAGCGCGAATGGCAGATCGCCCAGAGCGTACAGCTCTGGGTCGATGGCGGTGCGTCGATGCGCTTCAGCTCGGATCAGAACCTGCCGCAAAAGGGCGACCGCGCCCGGCTGGTTGCGCTGGCCACCGCGATCCTGCTGATCCGGGGCGGCGAGCGGGTGGGCTTCACCGGCTGGCAGTTGCCGCCGCGCAATGGCGACGTGCAGGTGCTGCGGCTGGCCGAGGCGCTCTCGGACGATGGCGAGGACGACTATTCCGAGCCCGAGGCGCGCGGCATGATCCCGCATGCACGGGCGATGTTCGTGTCGGATTTCCTCGGCGATCTCGATCCCGTCGAGGCCGCGCTGACCAAGGCCGCCGATCGCGGTGTCCGCGGAGTGCTGCTGCAAGTGCTCGACCCGACCGAGGAGAGTTTCCCGTTCAAGGGCCGCACCATCTTTCAAAGTGTCGGCGGCAGCGTCGCGCATGAGACGCTGAAGGCCGGCGACCTGCGCACGCGCTATCTCGAGCGGCTGGCCGAGCGCAAGGACCGGCTCGACCGATTGTCGCGGTTAACGGGCTGGCAATACATGTGCCATCATACCTCCGACAGCGCCCAGTCGGCGCTGCTGTGGGTATATCGTGCGATGGATGGAGGCCACTGATGACCATGCTCGGCCCCCTCGGGTTTACCGCGCCCTGGTTGCTTCTCGGGCTTCTGGCGCTGCCGGTGCTGTGGATCATCCTGCGCGCGGTGCCGCCGGCACCGATCCGCCGGATGTTTCCCGGCGTGGTGCTGCTGCTCGGCCTGAAGGACGAGGAGCAGGTCACCGACCGCACGCCGTGGTGGCTCCTGCTGATGCGGATGCTGGCCGTGGCCGCGGTGATCATCGGCCTCGCCGGCCCGGTGCTGAACCCGCAGGAGCAGAGCGGCGCCGAGGCGGGCTCGGGCCCGCTTCTGGTGGTGATGGATGCCAGCTGGTCGAGCGCCTCGGACTGGCGCCAGCGGCAGGACGCGCTCGACACCCTGCTCGCCCGTGCCGAGCGCGAGGCGCGCCCGGTGGCACTGCTGCGGCTGACGGCCCCCGAAGAGCCGCAGTTTCAATCCGCCGGCGTGCTGCAATCACGCCTCACCGGCATCCTGCCCGAGCCGTGGCAGCCCGATGCCGAGCGCGTCGAGCGCGCCATCGAGATGCTGCCGGAGCAGGATTTCGACAGCTACTGGATGTCGGACGGGCTGGCTCGCGACAGCCGCGCGCCGCTGCTCGCGGCACTGGAATCGCGTGGCGACGTGACCGTGTTCGAAAGCCCCCGCGCCCATTACACGCTGGCGCCGGCCCGCTTCGAGGATGGACATGTCCGTCTCTCCCTGCACCGGCTCCGCCCCGGCCCCGAGGCCGAGGTCACCATTGCCGGCCACGGGCTCGATCCGGCCGGCAACCCGGCGGTTCTGGTCCGCAACCCGGTGATCTTCGAGCAATCCGCCACCGATGCCGAGCTTGAGCTGAACCTGCCCGCCGAGCTGCGCGCGCGAATTACCCGCTTCGAGATCGAAGGCGCCCGCAGCGCCGGCGCGGTGACCCTGCCCGACGACAGCCTGCGCCGCCGCGAGGTCGCGCTGATCGCAGGCAACGAGAACCGCGAGGGGCTCGAACTGCTCTCACCGCTGCATTTCCTAGACCGCGCCCTCGAGCCGACCGCCGACCTGCTCGACGGCACGCTCGAAGAGGTGCTGCCCGCGAACCCGGATGTGATCGTGCTGGCAGATGTCGCGACGCTGTCGCCCGGCGAAGAGGCTGGCGTGCTCGAATGGCTCGAGTCCGGCGGCACGCTTCTGCGCTTTGCCGGTCCGCGCCTTGCGGCCAGCGACGTCAGCCGCAGCGAGGAAGACCCGCTGATGCCGGTGCGCCTGCGCGCCGGTGGGCGCAGCGTCGGCGGCGCCATGAGCTGGGGTGAGCCGAAATCGCTCGCGCCCTTCGCCGAGGAGAGCCCATTTTTCGGTCTCGACATCCCCGACGACGTGACCGTGACCTCGCAGGTCATGGCGCAGCCAGACCCGACGCTGGCCTCGCGAGTGATCGCACAGCTCACCGACGGCACGCCGATGGTGACCCGCAAGCGCGTGGGACAGGGGCAGATCGTGCTGTTCCACGTCACCGCCAATGCCGAATGGTCGAGCCTGCCGCTGTCGGGCCTGTTCGTGCAGATGCTCGAACGGCTGGCGGTGTCGTCGATGCCCGCCGCACCCGCGCCCGAGGATCTCGAGGGAACGATCTGGCAGCCGCTCCGGGTGCTCGATGCCTTTGGCCGCGTCGGCGATGCCGGCAACCTGCCCGGCGTCGAAGGTGAGGCGCTGCTGAGCGCGGAGCTCGGCCCCGACCTGATGCCCGGCCTCTATCAGGGCGAGGACCGCAGCCTCGCGCGCAACGTGGTCTCCGCCGAGAGCGTCTTCGAACCGGCTGCATGGCCCGAGCGCGTCACCGTCGAGGGGCTGTCGCGCCCGGCGGAAACGCCGCTGGCCGGCTGGCTGCTTGCCGGCGCCATCGCCCTTCTGCTTGCCGATGTCCTCGCCTCCCTCGCCCTGTCGGGCCGCCTCGGCGGCGCCCGGCCGCGCGCCGGGACAGCCGCAATTCTCGCCGTGCTGGCGCTGAGCCTGACGCCCGTGCCCTCCTCCGCGCAGGAGAGCACCGACAGCACCCGTACCAGCCCCGGCGACGAGGCCGCCGCCATGCTCGCCGCCTCCGAGGTGACGCTGGCGCACGTGCTGACCGGCGACCGACAGCTCGACGACCTTGCGCAGGCCGGCCTGCGCGGCCTGTCGGAAATCCTGTTCTTCCGCACCTCGGTCGAACCCGCCGACCCGATGGGCGTCGATCTCGAGACCGACGAGCTGGCCTTCTTCCCGATGCTCTACTGGCCGGTCACCGCCGGCCAGCCGGTCCCGTCGGACGCCGCATACGCCAAGCTCAACGACTATCTGCGCTCGGGCGGCATGATCCTGTTCGACACCCGCGATTCCGACGTGGCAGGCTTCGGCGCCTCGAGCACCGAGGGCCGCAAACTGCAGGAGCTGGCCGCCCCGCTCGACATCCCGCCGCTGGAGCCGATCCCGCAGGACCACGTGCTCACCCGCACCTTCTACCTGCTGCAGGATTTCCCCGGCCGCTATGCCAGCCGCGACGTCTGGGTCGAGGCCGCAGCACCGGATGCGGAGCTGATCGAGGGCATGCCGTTCCGCAACCTCAATGACAACGTGACCCCCGTGGTGATCGGCGGCAACGACTGGGCCGCCGCCTGGGCGATGGACGAGCGCGGCAACCCGCTGGTGCGCATTGGCTCGGGCTTCGCCGGCGAGCGCCAGCGCGAGATCGCCTATCGCTTCGGGGTCAACCTCGTGATGCACGTGCTCACCGGCAACTACAAATCCGACCAGGTGCACGTGCCCGCATTGCTCGACAGGCTTGGCCAATGACCGGACAGATCGTCTTCGACCCGCTGCTGCCCTGGGCGGCCATCATCGCACTTGGCGTGGTGGCACTTGCCGGCGTGATCCTCGCGCTGTGGCGCGGGCTCACCGGCTGGCCGCTGCGCTTCTTCGCCGGGCTGATCCTCGTCGCCGCGCTCACCCAGCCTTCCTTTCAGGAAGAAGACCGTGCCCCGCTCTCGGACATCGTGCTGATGGTGGTGGATCAAAGCGCCTCGCAGCGCCTCGCCGACCGCCTCTCGGTCACCGAAGACGCCGCCGCCACGCTTCAGGCCCGGATCGAGGCCCGCCCCAATACCGAGATCCGACGCATCGAGGTCGGCGACGGCGAGGGTGACACCGGCACCCAGCTGATGACCGCGCTCTCCACCGCCATGGCCGAGGAACCGCGCGGGCGTATCGCCGGGATCTTCCTGCTCTCGGACGGGCGGCTTCATGATCTCGAGCGCGCGCCCAACCTGCCCGCGCCCATGCACCTGCTGATGACCGGGCGCGACAGCGACTGGGACCGCCGCCTGATCGTGCAGAACGCCCCGGCCTTTGCCATCCTCGGCGAGCCGGTGACGCTGACGCTGCGGGTGCAGGATGACGGCGCCGCCCCGGGCGCGGTCGAGACACGGCTCGACATCTCGGTCGACGGCGCCGAGCCGCAGCAGTTCTCCGTGCCTATTGGAGAGGATGTCGAGCTGCCGATCGAGCTGCCACATGGCGGGCTCAACGTGATCCGTTTCTCGACCCCGGAGGCCGAGGGCGAGCTGACCGACCGCAACAACGCCGCGCTGGTGCAGATCAACGGCGTGCGCGACCGGCTGCGCGTGCTGCTGGTCTCGGGCGAACCCCATGCCGGCGGCCGCACGTGGCGCAACCTGCTGAAATCCGACAGTTCGGTCGACCTCGTGCATTTCACCATCCTGCGCCCGCCTGAAAAGCAGGACGGCGTGCCGGTGACCGAGCTGTCGCTCATTGCCTTCCCTACGCGCGAGCTGTTCCTCGAGAAGATCGACGATTTCGACCTGATCATCTTCGACCGCTACAAGCGCCGGGGCATCCTGCCGGCGATCTACCTCGACAACGTGCGCAACTATGTCGAGAACGGCGGCGCCGTGCTGGTCGCTGCCGGGCCCGATTTCGCCAGCGCCGACTCGATCTACCGCTCGCCACTGTCGGAGATCCTGCCCGCCGAACCCACCGCCCGCGTCATCGACGAGAGCTACAGTCCGCGCGTCACCGAGCTTGGCGAGCGCCACCCGGTCACCGCCGGCATGGGCGATCCGGAAAGCTGGGGCCGCTGGCTGCGCCAGATCGAGCTCGATCCCATCGGCGGCGACGTGGTGATGTCCGGCGTCGACGACCGCCCGCTTCTGGTCCTCGACCGGGTCGGGGAGGGCCGCGTAGCGCTTCTGGGCTCCGATCAGGCCTGGCTCTGGTCGCGCGGCTACGAGGGTGGCGGCCCGCAGCTCGACCTGCTGCGCCGCCTGGCGCACTGGATGATGAAGGAGCCCGAACTCGAGGAAGAGGCGCTATGGGCCGAGGCCACCGGCCAGACCATGCGCATCATCCGCCGCTCGCTGGGCGAGGACGTTGGCGCGGTCACCGTGACCCGCCCCGATGGCGAGACCGAAGAGGTGACGCTGTCGGAGGTCTCTCCGGGCCGCTTCGAGGCGCTCTACGAGGGGCCCGAGATCGGGCTTTATCGCCTGTCGGAAGGCGAGGAAGAGGCGGTGATCGGCCTCGGCCCCGCCGCCCCGCGCGAGTTCGAGCAGACCATCGCCAGCGGCGACGCGCTCGAGCCGGTGATCGACACCATGCGCGGCGGCGTGATGCCGCTCGAGGACGGTCTGCCCAGCATCCGCGCGGTCAGCGCCGGACGCCCCGCCGCCGGGCGCGGCTGGATCGGCCTTACCCCGCGCGAGGCCTACGAGACGATGGACGTGCGCCAGATCCCGCTGCTGCCAGCATGGCTGACGCTGCTGCTGGCCTCGGGCTTCATCATCGGCGCTTGGCTGCGCGAGGGGCGACGGTAGATCACGCTTTGCTTCGGACGCGCCAAGCGGTTCAGCTAGGGCAGATCGTAAGCGATGCGATCCTCGTTCCAGCCATCGACGAGGCAACGCGCGCGGATGAAGATCCGCGTCGTGCCCTCCGGGATCGACACGCCCGAGAGCGCGCGAGTGAAGGGTTGCTCGCTCTCATGCGGATGGACCAGCACCCTTGTGCCGAGCACGGTGCCGTCCTCCGCCTCGACCCGCCAGCCGTCGGCATAATGCTCCCAGCCGGTATCGGGATGCAGCAAGGTGACCGAGACGCGCCAGTCATCGCCCTGACGCACGGCCTCGATGGCGACAATGTCGGGCGGGTCGGCCAACGCGGGCACGGCGAGCAGCAGGAGGGGCAGAAGCTGTTTCATCGACCCAGTCTACACCGGCTCGCCCCTTGGTCCGCATCACATCTCGCGGAATAGGCGTGTTTCACCCAAGTCGCGCGTGCCGGGTCACCGGCCCATCACCTTGCGCCTCGATCCGCGCCACCGCCTCGGCCAGCCCCTCATAGGCCACCGCCATGTGATGGGCGTTGGCATGCAGGATGGTTTCCGGGTCCGAGACCCACGCGACGTGGCCCTTCCAGAACAACAGGTCCCCGCGCCGGGGCGGGTTGCCCGGCGCCAGCGTCTCGCCCAGCGCCTGCTCCTGCAGGTCGCTATCGCCCGGGCAGGCGAGACCGCAGGCCGAAAGCCCGGCCTGCACCAGCCCCGAACAATCGATGCCAAAGCCCGAATTGCCGCCCCAGAGATAGGGTGTATCGAGATAGCGCGCTGCCTCGGCCACAGGATCGGTCGCCAGCGCCTCGGTCAAATGCATCGCCGGAACCCAGCCAAGCTCGGTCTCGCAGAACCGCCCGTCGCGGCCCGTGACCACCAAAGACGAAAGCTGCGACAGGGCGCAGCTCTCGTGCGTCTTGAAGTCGGGCGCCGGGTAGACATGGGTCTGCCGCGGACCGACGCGATGGGTCGGCGTCCCGCGTGCGGTGGCGGGCTTCAGCGCATCGGACGCGACCCAGCCCGCGTAGCCCGCTCCCGGCGCGAGGCCGAAGCCCATGCCCTCGCGGGTCTCGAGCAATTCGAACGCGTCGCCGTAGCGCAGCTGGCGCTCGCGCCGTCCGCCGGGACGGGCAAGCAGGTCGACCACCGGTTCGCAGACGAAGGACGGCACCGGATCGACCGGCGTCAGCTCGGGGAACTGCGCCGCCAACGTCCGTGCGACGACCCGGTCGTTGGCGGCGGTCAGGCGCCGGTCGCTCACAGCCCCAGCACCTCCGGCAAGGCTGCGAGGATGGCGCGCGGGCCTTGCCCCACGCCGCCCTTGGGCCGCGCCGGCAGCGCCGACGGGTTCCAGGCGTAGATGTCGAAATGCGCGTAGCGCGGGCTGTCGGTCACGAAGCGGCGCAGGAACAGGGCCGCGGTGATCGAGCCCGCCATACCCCCCGCCGGCGCGTTGTCGAGATCGGCGATGCCCGGCTCGATCTTGGCCTCATAGGGCTCCCAGAACGGCATCCGCCAGAGCGGGTCGGCCTGCGCCGAACCGGCGCCCGCCAGCGCCGCCGCCAGCGGCTCGTCATCGGTGTAGAACGGCGCGAGATCCGGCCCGACCGCAACCCGTGCCGCGCCGGTCAACGTCGCCATCGAGACGATGAGATCCGGGGTTTCCTCGTCGGCCAACGCCAGCGCGTCGGCCAGCACCAGCCGGCCCTCGGCATCGGTGTTGTTGATCTCGACGGTCAGCCCCTTGCGCGAGGTCAGGATGTCCTGCGGGCGGAAGGCATCGCCCGCGACCGCGTTCTCGACCGCCGGGATCAGCACCCGCAGGCGCAGCGGCAGACCCAGCGCCATGATCGCGCGGGCCAGCCCCAGCACGTTGGCGGCGCCGCCCATGTCCTTCTTCATCAGCCCCATCGAGCCGCCGGGCTTGAGGTTGAGCCCGCCGGTGTCGAAGCAGACGCCCTTGCCGACCAGCGTCAGGGTCGGGCCGGCCTTCCCCCAGCGCATGTCGATCAGCCGCGGCGCACGGGTGCTGGCGCGGCCGACCGTATGGATCATCGGGAAGCCCTGTTCCAGTTCCGCGCCGGCGGTCACCTCGATCTGCGCGGAGAACTCCTCGGCGAGCGCGCGGGCGGCGTCTTCGAGCTCCTGCGGCCCCATGTCGAAGGCCGGGGTGTTCACGAGGTCACGGGTCAGCGCCTCGGCTTCGGCAAGGATCTCGACGCGAGCGGCGTCGATGCCCTCCGGCGCGACGAGCTGCGCGCCGGTGCCGTTGCTGCCGGCGTAGCGGGTGAAGCGGTAGGCGGCGAGCAGCCAGCCAAGCGCCTCCTCGGCAGCGGCGCCCGCCGGCAGGCCGCTGGCGATGCGGTAGGTGCCGGTGCCGAGCCTTGCCACCGCAGCGGCCAGCGCGAACCGCCCGCGGCGGCGGGCGGCGGCGCTGCCGTATCCCGCGAGCGCCGCGGCGGGGGCACCATCGGGGCCGGGCAGGATCAGCGCCTCGCCGATGGCGCCGGAGAAACCGCTGGCCTCGACCCAGCCACGCCATGCCTCGGGCTGGCCCTCGAGCCAGCCCGCGAGCCCCTCGGCCTCGATCAGGTGAAGCGGCAGAGACGGGGTCGTGGGATCGGCGAAACGGAACGGCATGGGAGGGGCCTTTCTAGGAGGGAAGACAATTGGCGCGAGCCTAGCGCAGCCGGCCGCACCTGCAAGGCCCTCCGGGACATGTGCGCCCCGCAGCGGAGTCCCCACCCGCCAAGGGTTGCGGCCCAGCGGGCCAAGCAGCTGTGCGCTGAGCGCTTAGCGGCGGTTTCGGCGGGCTGTCAGATCGTAAGGTCCTGCAGATCCCAGATCGCGTAGAGCGAGCGTTCACCGACCCGCGCCATGCGCGCCAGCACCGCCGACAGCGCCACCGCGTCGGCGCTGTCGATGCAGGGAGCGACGCTTTCGGCGACGCGACGCAGCGCCGTCATGCCGATCTCATCCGCCAGAGCGGCGAGGATCCCGGCGCAGCGGCGCAATTCAAGGCGGTCTCCGGCCTCGTAGAGACGTCCCGCCTGACCAAGGCGGAAGGCCAGTTCCTCCATCGCGCGGCACACCAGATCCTCGCCGCGCTGCGCGCCGAGACGCTCGTAGAGCTGCGCGAGGCGGTCGGGATCGACCGATGCCGGTTCCGCGAGCGACAGTCTTGCGACCTGATCCACCGCGGCCTCCATGCTTCACCGCCCCCACCGAGGGGGGGAGATAGACGCACGGGGTTCCCAAAAGGTTAGGCCAGATGCATTTATTCTCTCGAATTCCCGCTGAATCCGGCGTATTTCCGAGCCGGTGCGTGATGTGAACAGGAGGATGACATGCAGGACGCCAAGCCGCTTCCGCAATATCTCGTGCAGCGCTTCCATGGCTGGAAGGCGACGAGCTATGCCGAGAACCATGCCTGGTTCAAACGACTGGCCTCGGAGGGTCAGCATCCCCGCGCCATGATCATCTCCTGCTGCGACAGCCGGGTGCACGTGACCTCGATCTTTGGGGCCGATACCGGCGAGTTCTTCATCCACCGCAACATCGCGAACCTGGTGCCGCCCTACGAACCCGATGGCGATCACCACGGCACCTCGGCGACGGTGGAATACGCGGTGACGGCGCTCAAGGTGGCGCATGTCATCGTCATGGGCCACTCGAGCTGCGGCGGCGTGAAGGGCTGCCTCGACATGTGCTCTGGCCGGGCGCCGGCGCTGGAGGAGAAATCCAGCTTCGTCGGCCGCTGGATGGACATCCTCCGCCCTGGCTACGAGAAGGTGAAGGACCTGCCCGAGGACAAGGTCTCGAAGGCGCTGGAGCACCAGGCGGTGCTGACCTCGCTCGAGAACCTGATGACCTTCCCCTTCGTGCGCGAAGCAGTGGAGAACGAAGAGCTGACCCTGCACGGTCTCTGGCACGAGATCGGCAAGGGCAGCATCGAGGTCTTCGACCCGAAGCTCGGCCGCTTCGAGGAGATCTGAGCCGGGCTCAGGCGTGCAGTTCAGCCGAGGATCCGTCCCGGTTGAGCCGCAGCGCCGGGCGGCCAAGACGTGCCGCGAGCACCGATAGCGGCATGCCGAGCCCCCGGCCGGTGCTGAGGGGCCGGCCGGTTTCGGACTGCACGATCACCATGCGACCGCTGCGGAAGGTCAGGGCATAGCCTTTGCGGGCGAGGGCCCCGGCGAGACCCGACCAGTCGGTGGCGGCCTCGAGGATCGGCAGCAGGACTTGCCGAAGCAGGGCCGCGGTCTCGCAGTCGAGTTGGGTGGTCAGGGGGGCAGCGCCGACGGTGGCGCGGGACTCGTTACGCATCTGTCATCTCCTTACCAATTTGATGAAAATGCGCCTCGAATTGGTCCGAATTATGGCGTCAGGTTGCCGTTAGGGAAACAGAGCGTTCCCTGAAACTTGTAACCTACTGTTAACCTTGAGCGCGCAAGACTTGCGCGTATGAGAGACGCGATTTTCACCCTAGGGCTGTCCGAGCCGCTCTACCGACCCCGCGAAACGGCGGGGACAGGATGGCGAACTCATTGAACGGTGTCCGGTCAGCCGAACCGGCGACCGGACATGGCGCGCCCCGCCGCCCCGGAGAGAGCGAGAGAGAGATCGGGCGAACGGGGCGCGATGAGGGCACGGGCCGTGCCGCGGAAGACCAGCCGGCGCAGCCAGCGCGCAAAGACCCGCGGTGACGGACGCCGGTGCCGACTGCAGAGCAGCAGGCTGCGGGCGGTCAGCGCTTCGATGCGACGATCACGGGCAAGGGCGAGAAAATCAGTGGTCATGGCCGGGCTCCTGCATTGGACGGGTGCCGTTCTGGCCTTGGACACGGCGGGATCTCCGCCTCATCCCTGTTCTACCTCCCTCGCCCGAGACGCTCCAGCGGGCCGACGGCTAGGCCCGGAGACCAACGGACGAGCCCCCCTATCCGATCGGAGAGCCCGCCACCGACACCTGCCCTGAAATGAAACAAAAACGGGGCCCGCCGGGCCCCGTCTTGTTCAACTCGGCTGCAAGGCAGGACGCTCAGCCCTTCTTCAGGACCTTCTGGCCCAGAACCTCGGCGATCTGCACCGCGTTCAGCGCCGCGCCCTTGCGCAGGTTGTCCGAGACGCACCAGAAGTTCAGACCGTTCTCGATCGTCGAGTCCTGGCGGATACGGCTGATGAAGGTGGCAAAATCGCCGACGCATTCCACGGGGGTGACGTAGCCGCCGTCCTCGCGCTTGTCGACGACCATGATGCCCGGCGCCTCGCGCAGGATGTCGCGGGCCTCGTCTTCGTCGAGGAAATCCTCGGTCTCGATGTTGATCGCCTCGGCGTGGCCGACGAAGACCGGCACCCGCACACAGGTCGCGGTGACCTTGATCGACGGGTCGACGATCTTCTTGGTCTCGGCGACCATCTTCCACTCTTCCTTGGTCGAGCCGTCTTCCATGAAGACGTCGATATGCGGGATGACGTTGAAGGCGATCTGCTTGGGATATTTCTTCGGCGGCACCTCGGTCACCGGGTTGTAGACCGACTTGGTCTGATCCCAGAGCTCGTCCATGCCTTCCTTGCCCGAACCCGAGACCGACTGGTAGGTCGAGACCACGACGCGCTTGATCTTGGCGCGGTCATGCAGCGGCTTGAGCGCCACGACCATCTGCGCGGTCGAGCAGTTCGGGTTGGCGATGATGTTCTTCTTGGAATAGCCCAGAACCGCGTCGGCGTTCACCTCCGGCACGACCAGCGGCACGTCCGGGTCGTAGCGATAGAGCGACGAGTTGTCGATCACCACGCAGCCCGCGGCGGCGGCCTTGGGGGCGTATTCCTTCGTCGCGTCCGACCCGATGGCGAAGAGCGCCATGTCCCAGCCGGTGAAATCGAACGTGGCGAGGTCCTGGGTCTTGAGTGTCTTGTCGCCGAAGCTCACTTCGGTGCCGAGCGAGCGGCGCGATGCCAGCACCGCGATCTCGTCCACCGGGAACTCGCGCTCGGCGAGGATGTTCAGCATTTCACGGCCCACGTTGCCCGTGGCGCCAGCGACAACGACCTTATAGCCCATCTGGCTCTCCTTCGATTGCAATTCGCGTGCGCACGGCTCCCGCGGCACGTCGGATTGGCGCGCGTGATACCCCATGCCCCCCTTCAGCGAAAGGGGGCATGGCAGCGATGACCGTGAAACCCGCTCTCCGGGCGCCTGCCGGTTCTGCCGCATGCAGTGGCGTCCGCCGCTTTTGGGGGCAGTGAGCGAGGACCCATCGGTGAAATCCCGCCAATTCTCGCAGTTGCAGCAAATCTGACTTGTCTAGAGAATGAGCAGTCGCGTAAACGAGAACTGTATTTGATGACGAGTTGGGCACAAACCGGGCCGACCGACGAGACCGGCAACATTTTGAGCCTCCGACCGCTTGAATGCACGAATTAAGCGAACTTTGTTCGTGAAGGACAGGAAGACATGCTGCAGAAGCTCTACAAGATCGTCACGACCCTGACGCGAGCGCAAAAGCAAATTCTCTTCCTCCTCATGGATTCGGCGGCGATCGCGGTCGCGTTCTTCGCGGCGCTGATGCTGACCGGACAGATGACACCGGATCTTCCCTCGGCACTCCAGATCGCTCCGATGCTCGCGGTGGTCGTCGCGGCCGGCAGTGTTGCGTCCTGGTGGATCGGTCTGCCGCTCTTCACCCTCAACGCCTACGACATCCGCGGAATCACCCGCACCGCAGCCTTCGCGGCGATCTGCGGCGTACTCGGCGCCGGGCTCGACGCTCTGATCGGGCCGGGCCTGCCGATGCCCGTGTTCCTGAACTTTTCGCTGCTGCTGCTGGTTTTCTGCGCCAGCTGGCGCATCGTCCTCCGTCACTTCCTGATCGAGATCTATCGCCGCGGACAGACCCGGATGCGGGTGCTGATCTACGGCGCCGGACAGACTGGCCAACAGCTGGTCGCAGCGCTGCGCCATGATCACGCGGTCGAGCCGGTGCTCTTCGTCGACGACAACCCGACGCTGCAGAGCAAGATGGTCGCCGGGCTGAAAGTCCATGCCCCGTCCGCAATCGGCGATCTGGTGAGCCGCAAGCATATCGACCGCGTCGTGCTGGCCATGCCCTCGATCAGCCCGCCTCAGCTGGCCCGCATCGCCCATCGCCTGCGCCAGATCGGCTGCGAAGTGCACGCCCTGCCCTCCTTTGCCGAACTGGTGGGCGAGGGCGAGCTGCGCAAGCGCGTCGCGCCGGTGTCGCTCGACGATCTGCTCGGCCGCAACCGCCTCGAGTCCGAGCTTCCCGGCGTCAGCCACGCCTATAGCGGCCGCCGCATTCTGGTAACCGGCGCCGGCGGCTCGATCGGCTCCGAGCTCTGCCGCCAACTCATCGCGTGCAAGCCCGATTGCGTCGTGCTGGTCGATCATGCCGAGCTCAGCCTCTACAACATCGACAAGGAACTGCGCGACCTCGCCGGCAACATGACCATCGTGCCGGTGCTGGGCTCGGTGCTCGACGAAACGCTGATGACGGATCTCATGCGCGAGCACGAGATCGAGGTGGTTCTGCACGCCGCCGCCTACAAGCACCTGCCGCTCGTCGAATGCAATGTGCTCTCGGGACTCAACAACAACGTCATCGGCACCAAGGTTCTGGCCGAGGCGGCGCGCGAGGCCGGGGTCGAGCGCTTCATCCTCGTCTCCTCGGACAAGGCGGTGCGCCCGACCAACGTGATGGGGGCCTCCAAGCGGCTGGCCGAGCTGATCGTGCAGGATCTCGCCACCCGCAGCAGCGGCACCCGCTTCTCGATGGTGCGCTTCGGCAACGTGCTCGGTTCCTCCGGCTCGGTCATCCCGCTCTTCGAGGAACAGATTGCCCGCGGCGGTCCGGTCACCCTTACCGACGAGAAGGTGACCCGCTATTTCATGACCATTTCCGAGGCCGCCCGGCTGGTCCTGCTGGCCGGCTCTTTCGCCCGTGGCGGCGATGTCTTCGTGCTCGACATGGGCGACCCGGTGCCGATCCACAAGCTCGCCCGGCAGATGATCGAAGGCGCCGGCTACAGCGTGCGCAATGCCAGCAATCCCGACGGCGATATCGAGATCCAGGTCACCGGTCTGCGTAAGGGCGAGAAGCTGCACGAGGAGCTCCTGATCTCCTCCGACATGCTGACCACGCCGCACCACAAGATCATGCGCGCGCAGGAAAGCTACCTGTCCGAATTCGAGATCGCCACCGCCCTCAAGGACCTGCGGCAGGCCATCGGCACGCTCGACGAAGTCATGGCCCGCGGGATCATTTCACGCTGGGTGGAGCGTCATGAAGACGAAGAGACGGCCGGGGAAAAGCAGCGCATCTGAGCCTCGTCCCCACCGGAGCCAACGCAGAAAACGGGAGGCCCACGGCCTCCCTTTCTTGTTTCTGGGCGCGGTGCTCAGCGTCCGGGAATGTCGTCGCGCGCCGGGGCGGGATCCCATTCCTCGATGATCGCCGCCGCCTCGTCGGCACTCTCGACGAAGCGAAACAGGTCGAGATCCTCGGGGCTGATGGTGCCAGCGTCCTCGAGCGCTTCCCAGTTGATGATCTTCTCCCAGAACGCCCGACCGAACAGCAGGAACGGAACCCGTTCCATGCGCCCGGTCTGGATCAGAGTGAGTGCTTCGAACATCTCGTCCAGCGTACCGAAGCCGCCGGGGAAGACGCAGATCGCCCGCGCCCGCATCAGGAAATGCATCTTGCGGATCGCGAAGTAGTGGAAGTTGAAGCACAGGTCCGGGGTCACGTATTCGTTCGGCGCCTGCTCGTGCGGCAGCACGATGTTGAGACCGATCGACACGCCGCCGGCCTCCTGCGCGCCAAGGTTGCCCGCCTCCATCACGCCCGGGCCGCCGCCGGTGGCGACGACGAACTCGCGGTTGCCGGAGGCCACCGACTTCTCTGTCATCTTGTGCGCGAAAAGACGTGCCTCTTCGTAGAAATGCGACAGATCCGCGAGCGTCTGGGTGCGCGCCCCGGCCTTCTCGGCGGGCGACGGGATGCGCGCGCCGCCGAACAGCACCACGGTCGAGTCGATCTGGTGCTCGTCCATCAGAAGCTGCGGTTTCAGCAGCTCCAACTGAAGCCGCACCGGGCGCAGCTCTTCCCGGCAGAGGAACTCCTCATCGGCAAAGGCAAGCCGGTAGGAGGGCGCGCGGGTCTGCGGCGTGTCGGGGATGTCCTCGGCGGTCTTCCGGTCGCGCCCCGCGTCGCGAAAGATGGAATGGCGTTCGTCGTTCATGCTCTGGGGTATCCTTGTCCTGCCATCAGACTGACTATAGCGTGCCGATCTGCCGCGACACTATCGGAAGACCGGAAATGGACTGGAAACATTCAATCTCGAGCGCCGCTGCCCGCATCGAGGGCCACGCTCAGATCACCCCCGTGATGACAACCGCCACGCTCTGGGAGCGCCCGGTCGAGCTCAAGCTCGAACAGCTCCAGCACACCGGCAGCTTCAAGGCCCGCGGCGCGTTCAACACGCTGCTCTCCGAACCAGTGCCGGAGGCCGGCGTGGTCGCGGCCTCCGGCGGCAATCACGGCGCGGCGGTGGCCTATGCCGCAACCCGGCTTGGCCACAAGGCGCAGATCTTCGTTCCCGAGATGGCCGGCCCTGCCAAGATCGCACTGATCGAGCGCACGGGTGCGGCGCTGACCGTCGTGCCGGGCGAATACGCCAACGCGCTCGAGGCGGCCCGCGCCTACGAGGCCGAGAGCGGCGCGATGCAGGTCCACGCCTATGACGCCCCCGGCACGGTCGCCGGTCAGGGTACGCTGATGCGCGAATGGGAAGAACAGGGGCTGCAGGCCGACACGGTGCTGATCGCGGTCGGCGGCGGCGGACTGATCGCCGGATCGCTGGCCTGGCTGCAAGGCGCGCGCAAGGTTATCGCGGTCGAGCCCGAAACCTCCTGCGCGCTGCACGCGGGCCTCGCCGCCGGTGAGCCGGTCGATGTGCAGGTCTCCGGCGTGGCCGCCAACGCGCTCGGCGCGCGTCGGGTGGGCAGCATCTGCCATGAGTTGGCGCAGGCGCATCTCGGGGCCTCGGTGCTGGTCCCTGACGAGGCCATCACCGAGGCCCAGACCGCGCTCTGGCAGAGCCACCGGCTGCTGGTCGAGCCCGCCGGTGCCACGGCGCTCGCGGCGCTGCGCTCGGGCGCCTACGTGCCTGAGCCGGGCGAGCGGGTGGCGGTGCTGGTCTGCGGCGGCAACATCGCGCCCGACCCGCTGGGCTGATCCCTCTTAGAGCGCGGCGCTGAGCACCACCCAGCCGGCGATCTCGGAGCAGAGCTGCACCGTGCCCAGCACGTCGCCGGTCTGGCCTCCGAGCAGCGCCTTGGCACGCCGCCCGACGAGCCATGCGGCGGCGGCCATCACCAGCAGCGCCACCATGCCCGGCAGGCCGAAGAAGGGCGCGATCAGCAGCGCCAGAAGGCCGCCGGGAAACCAGCGGATATTCCCCTTGCCGGCGCTGGCGGCAAGGTGGCCGAGCCCGTCCTCACGGGCTGGCGGCAGCCATTCCATCACCATCAGGATCGCCAGCCGGCTGACCACGGCGCAGAGCGTCAGCGCCAGAAGCCCTGCCCCGCCCGTGGGAAATGCTGCGAGCGCCGCCGCGCCCAGCACCACCGCAAGGATCAGCGCCAGCACGCCGTAGCTGCCGACCCGGCTGTCGCGCATGATGGCGAGGCGTTGCTCGGGATCGCGCCCGCCCATGCCATCGGCGAAATCCGCCAGCCCGTCATGGTGCAGCCCACCGGTGCCCAGCACCAGCGCGATCACCGCAAGTACCCCGCCGACCATGGGCGGCAGGCCCAGCGCGGCGGCGCCCGCCAGCACCGCCCACGCGATCAGCGCCAGTGGCAGCCCGACCAACGGAAAGGCCCAGCGGGCATGGGTGATCTCGGGCGGCGTTCCCGCGAACTGCCCGACCGGCAGGCGCGTCAGCAGCATCAGCGCAAGCCGTATCTCGGGGAGGCGCCGCCGCCTCACCCGTCCGAGACCCCGGCCTCGGCAAAGGTCGCCATGCCGTTGTGACAGGCCAGCGCCCCGCGCAGCACGCCAAGCGCCAGCGCCGCGCCAGAGCCCTCGCCCAGCGCCATGCCGAGATCGAGGATCGGGCGCTTGCCCATGGCCTCCGTCATGCCGCGATGACCGGGCTCGGCGCTGGCGTGGCCAATCAGGCAGTGATCGAGAAGCGCGGGCCGCGCCGCGTGAAGCGGTGCCACCGCGGCGGTGCAGATGAAGCCGTCGAGCAGCACCGGGATGCGCGCCAGCCGCGCCGCGATCACCGCGCCGCAGATCGCCGCCTGCTCGCGCCCGCCGAGGGCCGCAAGGATTTGCAGGCCTTTCGCGCGCTCGTGCAAGGCCACGGCGCGCGCGACCACCTCGGCCTTGTGGGCGATGGCGGGCGTGTCCGAGCCGGTGCCGCGCCCGACCCAGTCGCGCGCCGCCCCACCGAACACGGCATGCGCCAGCGCCGCGGCGATGGTCGAGTTGCCGATGCCCATCTCTCCGAGGATCAGCACGTCGGCCGTCGGGTCGACCGCCGCGGCCCCCCGGCGCATGGCGTCGAGGGTTTCGGCCTCGGTCATGGCGGGCGCTTGCGTGATATCTTCTGTCGGGCGGTCGAGATCGAGCGCCACCACCGAGAGCGCCGCGCCGTTGAGCGCGCAGAGCTGGTTGATCGCCGCGCCGCCATGCTCGAAATTTGCCACCATCTGCGCGGTGACCTTCTGCGGGAACGGGTTCACCCCCTGCGCGCAGACGCCGTGATTGCCGGCAAAGACCAGCGCCTGCGCCTTGCCGATGTCGGGCCGGGCCCGGCCCTGCCAGCCAGCAAGGAATACCGCCAGATCCTCGAGCCGCCCGAGCGAGCCCGGCGGCTTGGTGAGCTCCATCTGGCGGGCGCTTGCAGCCTCGGCGGCGGCATCGTCATAGGACGGCAGCTCGAGCGTGGCGGCGTCCGCGAGCGTGGCGAGCGGCAGCGGGTCGGTCATTGTCATTTCACCTTCAATGGGTAGCCCGCGACGCTGAGCCAGAGCTCGTCGCTGGCGGCGGCAATTGTCTGGTTCACCAGCCCCGCCGCGTCGCGGAAGGCGCGGGCGAGCGCGTTTTCGGGCACGATCCCGGCGCCGACCTCGTTGGTGACAAAGACCACCGGGGCGCGCTGCTCTGGCAGGATCGCCGCCAGGGCCTCGGCGTCCCCCTGCCAGTCCTGCTCGGCCAGCATCAGGTTCGACAGCCAGAGCGTCAGGCAATCGACGAGCCGAGGCGCATCGCCGTCACTGTCCTGCAGCGCTTGCACAAGCTTGGTCGGCTCGGAGATCGTGTGCCACTCGGGGCCGCGCCGGGCCCGATGGCGGGCGATGCGCTCAGTCATCTCGGCGTCATGCGCCTCGGCGGTGGCGATGTAGATTGCCGGACTGCCCAGCGCGAGCGTCATGCGCTCGGCCAGCCGGCTCTTGCCCGAGCGCACGCCGCCGGTGATGAGGATCGACTTTCCCATGGGGCCGTGACAAAGCAGGTTCCGCGCGATTTGGGAAGACCGCATGAGACCGCCCGAGACCAACGAGTTGCTGCTGATCCGCCACGCCCCCGCCGCTCACGGAGGGCGGCTCTGCGGGCGCAGCGACGTGCCGGCTCTGCTGCCGTCCGATCCTGAGCTCATCCCGCTGCGCGGCTGGCTGTCCAGCTGTTCCAGCGTGGTGAGCAGCCCGGCCAAACGCTGCCTTCAAACCGCCGGCGCGCTGTTTCCGGAGCGTTCTGTCGTCACCGATGACCGGCTCTGGGAGCAGGATTTCGGCGACCATGACGGGGTGCGTTTCTCCGAGCTGCCGGATCTTGGCGTGCTCGATCGCGAGACATTGGCGGCGCATTGTCCCCCGGGCGGCGAGAGTTTCGCCGCGATGGCGACACGGGCCGCGCCGGCGCTGACGGCGTTGGCAGGTCGGGCCCGCGCCGGAGGGCCGGTCGCGGTGGTGGCGCATGCGGGCACCGCGCGGGCGGCGCTTGGACTGGCCCTCGAGGTGCCTTCGGTGGGGCTCGGTTTCGAGATTGCCCCCCTCTCGGTCACGCGGCTGCGCTGCCACGAGGGCGGGCTCTCGATCATCGCGACCAACTGGACGGGACCGGGCGCATGATGTTTGCCGGCATGATGATGGTGGCCTTCGCGATCGACAGCGCGTTCGGCTGGCCTCGGGCGGTTTTCGCCGTGCTGAGGCACCCGGTTGTGTGGATCGGGGGGCTGATCTCGGCACTGGAGGGGCGATTGAACGCGGGGCAAGCGGCCCGGCGCCGCGCAATGGGCGGTCTGACGGTCATCCTCGTGCTGAACGCGGTTCTGATCCCGGCGCTGTTGCTGCAGCTGGCGCTGCCGGACGGGATGGCGGGGCTGGTCCTTGGTGGGGTGCTGGCCTGGCCGCTGCTGGCGGTGCGGTCGATGCACGACCACGTGGCCGCGGTGGCGAAGCCGCTGGCCCGGGGCGATCTGTTTGCCGCGCGGCGGGCGGTGGCGATGATCGTCGGGCGCGATCCCGAGAGGCTCGGACAGGAGGGCGTGGCGCGCGCCGCGCTCGAGAGCCTTGCCGAGAACAGCTCGGACGGCATCGTGGCACCGCTGTTCTGGGGCGTGATCGGCGGCTTGCCCGGGATCGCCGCCTACAAGGCGATCAACACGATGGATTCCATGATCGGCCATCGCAACCAGCGCTACGAGGACTTCGGCAAGGCCGCAGCAAGGCTTGACGACCTCGTGAACTGGCTGCCGGCGCGGCTTACCGGGCTGCTCTTCGCGTTGGCCTCGGGCCGGCCGCGCCGCGCAATCCGCGTGATGCGACGCGACGCGCGCCAGCATCGCTCTCCCAATGCCGGCTGGCCCGAGGCGGCGATGGCGGGCGCGCTGCCGGTGCGACTTTCGGGGCCGCGGGTCTATGGCGACGTGATCGCCGACGAGCCTTGGGTCAACGGCACGGCGCCCGACCCGGACGCAAAGACGCTGGCCCGCGGGCTGACGCTCTACCGCCGCACCATGGCGCTGACGGCGCTGCTTCTGCTGCTCTTCGCCCTGCCCTAGGGCTCAGATCGCCACGCGATCCGCCAGCCGGTCCTGAACCAGTCCCGCGACCCGGGCGATGTCGGCCTTGGTCGGGCGTCCCTCGAACCGGGCCTCGGCCAGCCCCTCGGCGGCGCGCTGCAGTGCGATGTCACCGGCGCTTACCGCCACTCCGCGCAAGAACTGGGTGACGTAATCGAGCATCCGCTCGTCGCCGTCATCGCCCAGCACATCCGCCGCCAGCGCCATGTCGTCGCGATAGGCCAGCGGATCCGGGCAGACCGGCTCTTCCGAGGCCATGCGCACCCCGCCGGGGCGCCGTTCCGGCGGCAGGTGCGCGATGATCTCGGACTGGAAGCGCAGCACGCTTTCCACCGGTTTCGCGAGGAAGCCGTCTGCCCCGGCGGCCAGCGCAACATCCTCGGCGAAGCTGTCGCCGCTGGTGCCGAGGATCACCCCGACACGGGGCACCGCCGACACCATCTCCGAGATCAGCTCGGCCCCGCAGCCATCGGGCAGGCCAAGATCGACGATTGCCGCGCTGGGGCGGTAGACGTTGAGATGACGGCGCGCCGAGAGCAGGCAATCGGCGCGACGAATCCGCGCGCCGCTGCGCAGGCAGAGCAGGCGCATGGCGTCGCTGGCAAAGCGGCTGTCCTCGACGACAAGCACCGTCATGCCCAGCAGCGGCCGTGTGGCGGTGGGGCGCGGCAGGTGGGTCTGCACATCCGAGTCGGTCATTCTGATCCTCCATCTGGCACTAAGGTCAGGATTGCCGGTTGCCCCTAACGGCTGGTTAACGCTCGCAGCATCTTGCGAACTCTGCCCCGCGCGGGCGATAACCATCGCGATCTGAGAGAGGAGACCCGCCATGATCGGCCGTCTGAACCATGTCGCCATCGCCGTGCCCGACCTCGAGGCCGCGGCAGCGCAATACCGCAACACGCTAGGCGCCACGGTGGGCGCCCCGCAGGACGAGCCCGATCACGGCGTCACGGTGATCTTCATCGAACTGCCGAACACCAAGATCGAGCTGCTCTACCCGCTGGGGGAGAATTCCCCGATCCAGGGCTTCCTCGACAAGAATCCCTCGGGCGGCATCCACCATGTCTGCTACGAGGTCGACGACATCCTCGCGGCGCGGGACCACCTGAAGCAGAGCGGCGCCCGGGTGCTGGGCAATGGCGAGCCCAAGATCGGCGCCCATGGCAAGCCGGTGCTGTTCCTGCATCCGAAGGATTTTCAGGGCACGCTCGTGGAACTCGAGCAGGTCTGAGCCTATCTCGGGCGCAAAGGGAGGCCTTTCATGGGACTTACATCCGCACTCGTGCTCTACGCCGTCATCTGGTTCATGACCTTCCTGATCGTGATCCCGTTCCGGCTCGAGACCCAGGGCGATCGCGGCGAGGTGGTCGAGGGGACGCATGCCAGCAGTCCCGAGGTGCACAATCTCAAGCGCAAGGCGCTGATCACCACGCTGATCGCGCTGGTCCTCTGGGCGGTGATCGCCGGCATCATCATCTCGGGCTGGATCACCGTGCGCGAGCTCGACAGCTGGATGTTCAACCGCATGGGCCCGCCTTCGGGTCTGTAAATCGCGTCAGGCCCGCCAAAGGGCCCGAGCCGCCTTGCGGCGAGACAACCTGTGCGGCGCGCCCTTGGCGCGCCGCTCCGCTTTGCAGCGTCAGGCCCGTAAAGATCAGGCCCGGAGGCGTTTGGCCTCGAGCCGGTGGAACAGGTGGGTGAAGGTGGCTGCACCGAGAATCGGCACCAGCAGGTTCACCAGCGGGATGGTCAGCGGCACGACCATCAGAACGCCTGCGATCCAGATCGTCACGAAGTAGCGCTTGCGCAGCTGCGCGGCACCGTCGCGCCCGACCCGGCGGATCGCCGCGAGGGTGAAATATTCCCGCCCCAGCAGGAACCCGTTGAGGCCCCAGAAGATGAACGGCGCCAGCGGCGCGAGGAAGATGTAGAGCACCAGCGCGATGATGTTGGCGCCGATCAGCACCCCGAGAAAGGCCAGCGAATCTCGGATGTTGTCCATCAGCGACAGCTCGTTCGCGGGGCCGAGCGCCGGGTAGTGCCGGTCTTCGACGGCCTGTGCCACGTCATCGAGGAAGATGCCGGTGATCGCAGAGGCCACCGGCACCATCAGGAAGACCGACAGCAGCAGCATCAGCGGAATGGCGCCCCAGCTGATCGCGTCGTCGACCCAGGTCACGGTGCCGATCCACGGCAGCGACACGTTGTCGCCGAGGAACCAGCCCACCACCTGCACGAAGACCACGTAGAACGCCACGAAGATCGCCACGGTGATGCCCAGCCCCTTGGCCAGCACCGCTTGGAACCGGCGGTCGCCAAGCTGGCCGATGGCGGCGAGAAAGGAGGCGGCCGGGATCATTCCGACACCCAGGCCGTGATCGCGTCGAGATCCGGTCGCGGACGCTCGGGCGGCGCCGAGCTCTCGGTGCCGATATGCAGGAAGCCCGCGATCCGCTCCTGCGGCGCAAGCCCCAGCGTCTCTTCGAGGAAGGGACGGTCCTCGGCGATCCAACCCGAGAGCCAGTTGGCGCCCCAGCCGCTGGCCAGCGCCGCGTTCAGCAGCGCCAGGCAGACCGCGCCGGCGGAATAGGTCTGCTCGATCGCCGGCACCTTGGGGCTGTCCTTCGGCGATTCGACCACCGCCACGCAGAGCGGGCTGTCGGCGAACTGGGCACGCGCCTTGTCCGCCTGTGCCGGCTCGTAGCCCAGAGCGGCACCACGCGCGGCTGCCGCCGCGGCCAGCCGCTGCAGGGCCGCGCCTTGCAGCACGATGAAGCGCCACGGCTCGAGCTTGCCGTGATCGGGGCTGCGCGCTGCGGCGGTGAGAATCGGCATCAGCGCCGCGCGGTCGGGGGCCGGGCCGGTCAGCGTCTTGGCCGGGCGCGAACGGCGGCTCAGCAGGAAGTCCATCGCAGCGGGGTTGGGTGTGGGCATCGGCATCTCCTTGACGGTCCGCCCCTATGTCAGGCTTTGTCCCGCGGGTTTCAACCGCCCGCGTTGCCCGCGGTCAAGGCGGCTGCTAAGCGAAAGACACCCCGGCGAGGAAGGACGACGCACATGGCCAAGGCCACGCTGGCCCATCTGGCAACCCCCGGCGCCACGCTCGAGCTGCGCGTGACGCCCAAGGCGTCGCGCAACGAGATCCGCGAAGAGGGGGGCACGCTCCGGGTCTACGTCACCACGGTGCCCGAGGACGGCAAGGCCAATGCCGCCGTGCAGAAGCTGCTCGCCAAGGCACTGGGGCTGCCGAAATCGCGGCTGGTGCTGGTGCGTGGGGCAACCTCGCGCGACAAGGCGTTCCGGATCGAGGCCTGAGCCTCACGCCTCCTCGTCGCCGTCCTGCTCCCCTTCGCCATCCTCGTCGCGCACGTAGACGCCTTCGGGCAGGCTGATCGCGGCCGCGAGGTCGCGCATCTGGGTCATGGAGAGGGTGATCTTTTGCACCTTGTCGGTGCGTGGATCGTATTGCTCGACGGTGATGCAGTCCTCGAACCCCATGACGATCACGTCTTCCTGGAGATAGCTGCTGCCCTCGTCGACAAGGGTGACGACCGTGGCGTCGAATTCGTGCTCGATGCTAAACATGGCATCAGCCTAGCCCAGCCGGAATCCGCTGCCTATCCCGAAAAGCCACGCGCCCGCCGCCGCGACAGCGAGCCACTGGCGCTGCCGGCGCGCGGCACCTATGGTGATCGAAACCCCTCTGCGATCGGAGCCCCCTCTTGATCCTTCGCCGCCTGCTTCCAGCCCTTCTCTTCCTGCTCGCCGCCTGCGAGGTGGCCCCGGTCACCATGAGCCCGGAGCAAGCCGCGACCCGCGCCGAGGCAGAGCGCGCCACGCGACAGTTCGTCGATGTTGCCAGCCGGATCGAGCCGATCGCCGAGGCCGAATGCCGCCGGTCCGCGCCGCGGCTGAACTGCGATTACCTGATCGTGGTTGACGACCGGCCCGGGCAGGAGGCCAACGCCTTCCAGACGCTCGACCGGCAGGGCCGGCCGATCATCGCCTTCAACCTCGCGCTCATCGCCTCGGTCGAGAATGCCGACGAGCTGGCCTTTGTCATGGGTCATGAGGCATCTCACCACATTCTCGGCCATCTGGCGCGAGTCGAAGAGGATGCCGCCATCGGCGCGATCATCTTCTCGGGTCTGGCCGAAATGTCCGGCGCCGACGCCGCGACGGTGCGCTCGGCCGAGGAATTCGGGGCCAGCGTCGGTGCGCGCAGTTTTTCCAAGGAATATGAGCTCGAGGCGGACCAACTCGGCACCATCCTGACCATGCGCGCGGGCTACGATCCCGTTCTCGGGGCAGAATTCTTCATGCGGATCCCCGACCCGGGCGAGAAGTTCCTCGGCAGCCACCCGCCCAACGCCGCCCGCATCGCCATCGTCAGGCGCACCGCCGCGGCCTACGCCACCAACTGATCCCAACGCCCGGCCGTTGACATGCATCAAGGGCAGGTCTGCCCTGCGCTGCTAGGCTTGTTGCAGTCCAACTGTGCAACTTCCGGGAGATATGACGATGCCTAGCCGCACCGACTACACACGCCATGCCCGGCTTGTCGACCACATGGCCGGCACGCTCGGAATCGATCTCGACGAACAGATGATGCGTGGCAAGGTCACCGCCTCGCAGATCGACGACGCGGTGCTCAGCTGCACCGGCTGCACCCAGCCCTGTGCCTGCGACGCCTGGCTCTCTGCCCAGACCGAGACCGCGCCCGAGGCCCCCGGCTATTGCCGCAACGTGGCCCTGTTCGACGCGCTCCGCGACACCTGAGCTCATGACGAAGGACGGAAAGATGTTCGACACCCGGCCCAACCAGCCGCTTGGTGAGACCAAGGACCATTACTGGCTCGTGCAGCGCATGGCGCGGGCCAACGGAACCGACCTGGTGGGCGCCGCCGAAGACGGCACGCTGAGTCAGGACGACTGGGCCGCGATGGTGCATCGCTGCCGCGCCTGCAAGTGGGCCGAAGGCTGCAAACGCTGGCTGTCACACCCGGAGACCGAACTGCGGGAGACCCCAGAAGGCTGCGTGAACCGGCACCACTTCGCGGCGTTGCAGGACGGAATGAAAGAGTAGAGCGATGCCACAGACGCTGGGAGATCCCGCCCGTCATTTCTGGATGACCCGCAGCGTGGCCCGTGTGATGGGCCTCAACCTGTCAGAGGCGATACGGAGCGGCCGGCTGGAGCCGGATCAATATGCCGAGATGGTGACCTGCTGCCGCGGCTGCGCACTGGTCGAGGCCTGCGAGCACTGGTTGGGGAGCCAGACCGGCCCCTCCAGCACACCGCCTCCGGGTTGCTGCAACGGCGTGCTGCTCTGCCGGCTCAAGAAACCGCACTGAAAGGGGGCGGCGCGCCGGATGCCGGCGCGCGCAAGCTCCGCGACGTGCTGTGGCCGGTCGGGCCGGGTGCGCGTGAGAACCGGGAAGCGCTGCCGCAGCGTTCGGCACATCCTCCCGGTCGCGGCCGCTCGGCGCCGCGCCCGAGATCTCACTCGGAGCGCAAGCCCCGTGCCGATTCCTTGATCGCGTCGTACTGGCCCGAGGGGCGGAAGCGCCAGAGATAGTCGGGCAGAACCGCCTCGAGCGAGGTCGGCGTGATTCCCAACTCGGCAAAGCCCTTCGCGCCTTCCGAGACGACATTGTCGTGACGCAGCGACTTCACCTGGTCGCGGGTGATCTGTGCCGGAAACAGCCCGCCGGTCAGGCGCTGGATCCATTCGAATGCCCAGCCCATTCCCGAGGCGATGCCGAAGGGAATGTTCACGATGAAGCGGCGGCGGCGGATCACGCTGAGCATCTCGCCGATCAGGTCGCGGAAGCTCTCGCGATCCGGCCCGCCAAGCTCGTAGACGCCCGGAGCGGCCTCGCCGGTCGCGCCCATGACCGCGGCCTGCGCCACATCGTCGACATAGACCGGCTGGAAGTTCGTGTCGGCCCCGACCAGCGGCAGCACCGGCCCCATGCGGGACATGCCGGCGAAGCGGTTGAAGAACTGGTCCTCGGCGCCGAAGATCACCGACGGGCGCAGGATCACCGCGTCCGGCATGTGGCTCAGCACCGCCGCTTCGCCCTCGCCCTTGGTGCGGGCATAATCGCTGTTGCTCTCGGCATCGGCGCCGATGGCCGAGATCTGCACCATCCGGGCGACGCCCTGCTCGGCCGCGATGCGCGCGACGCGCTCCGCGCCCTCGGCCTGGATGGCGTCAAAGTTGTTCTTGCCGCGGGCATCGAAAGTGCCGACGCAGTTCACCACCGCGTCCGCGCCCTGCATGACCATGCGCACCGACTCGTCGTTGCGGATGTTGCACAGCACCGGCTCGACCTGACCGACCACGCCGTAGGGCTTTACGAAGATCGCCTCGTTGGGCCGGCGTACCGCCACGCGGACCCGCCAGCCGAGCTTGGCCATGCGCCGCGCGATGTAGCGCCCCACGAACCCGGATCCGCCGTAAATGGTGACGAGTTTGCTCATTGGCCATGCTCCTGCTGCCAGGGTTTCCAGCCCTGAATACCGACCCGGGCAAGGCCCGGCAAGGTGCGCGACAGCGCGATGGAAAACAAACCGAAAAAACCTGCTTGACGGCGACTGGCATGACCCTTAAACGCCCTCCTCACACCACCTGTGCCCAGGTGGCGGAATTGGTAGACGCGCTGGTTTCAGGTACCAGTGGCTTAACGGCCGTGGAGGTTCGAGTCCTCTCCTGGGCACCATGGAAAACCCCGGATTGTCATGGCTCATGACTCTCCGGGGTTTTCTTGTTTTATGGGACCCAGCCGCGCCCCAGAGGTCCGCCGCTCTGCGGCTGGCGCCCCCTCCTGGCCCGACTGCTGGGACGCTCGACCAAGAGACATGGCCTCGACACCGTGACCCGAACAGGCCTTCGCGGAATCGGTACGAAGTCAACTCCCCAAAGCGACCACCAGGCCTCTGCGTCACGCTCCCAGAAAGCGGACAGCGGTGGCGCGGGTTTATCCGGGAAGATCAAGCAGTCGCCCGAAGGCCGCTCCGTCACCGCACGCAACGCGACTTCGCGGGCTCCGAAGCCCGACATCTCGGCGCTGTCAGCAAGGCCAGATCGCCCCCTGTGCAGGACCGCAGGCCCCACACTGGCGACCCGAGGTTGAGACCATCACGCCACCTCAGAGCAGGAAACTCCCCCTGCCGCTCGAGCGCGCTTGGTTTGAAGATTGAGAACGGGGAAGGCTTGGCCCGAAGCGTTGGGACTGCGAGCACTCTGCGTCGAGTACGCCTGCACGTTCCACCGTTAGGGAGACTGTACGAAGATCTGGGGTTGTGGCGGAGAGGAAGGGATTCGAACCCTCGAGACGGTTTCCCGCCTACACACTTTCCAGGCGTGCGCCTTCGACCACTCGGCCACCTCTCCGCCGACCCCTTTAGCGGAACTCCCAACCCCGTTGCAAGGGGCAAAACCCCGATAAGACAAAGCCCCGGACAATGTCCGGGGCTCTGCCATGCGCAACGCGGGAAAAGCGCCGTCACATGTTGGGATAGTTCGGGCCGTCGCCGCCCTGCGGGACCGTCCAGTTGATGTTCTGGGCCGGATCCTTGATGTCGCAGGTCTTGCAGTGCACGCAGTTCTGGAAGTTGATCACGAAGCGCGGCTTGCCCTCGTCCTCGACGAACTCGTAGACCCCGGCCGGGCAGTAGCGCTGCGACGGGCCGGCATAGCTCGTGTAATCCACCGCCACCGGCACATCCTCGTCCTTCAGACGCAGGTGGCAGGGCTGGCTTTCCTCGTGGTTGGTGAACGAGAACGACACGTTGGTCAGGCGGTCGAAGCTCAGCTTGCCGTCGGGCTTGGGATAGTCGATCGGCTTGTGATGGCTCGCCGGTTCGGTCGAGGCCGCATCGGTCTTGCCGTGGCCCATGGTGCCGAACACAGAGAAGCCGAACTGGTTGGTCCACATGTCAAGACCGCCCATCGCAAGCGACGAGACCATCCCCCATTTCGACCACATCGGCTTGACGTTGCGCACCTTCCACAGATCCTTGCCGATGGCACCATCGCGCACCTCGGTCTCGTAGGCGCTCAGCTCGTCGGACGCGCGGCCCGCCTGCAGCGCCTCATAGGCCGCCTCGGCCGCCGCCTTGCCCGAGAGCATGGCGTTGTGGTTGCCCTTGATGCGCGGCACGTTGACCATGCCCACAGAGCAGCCCAGCAGCGCCACGCCGGGCGCAACCATCTTCGGCATCGACTGGTAGCCGCCCTCCGAGATCGCCCGCGCGCCGTAGGCCACGCGCTTGCCGCCCTCGAGCAGCGCCGCCACGTGCGGGTGATGCTTGAAGCGCTGGAATTCCATGTAGGGGAAGAGGTGCGGGTTCTTGTAGTTCAGGTGCACCACGAAGCCGACATACACCTGGTTGTTCTCGATGTGGTAGATGAAGGCACCGCCGCCGGCATTGCCGCCCAGCGGCCAGCCCATGGTGTGCTCGACCCGGCCTTCCTTGTGCTTGGCGGGGTCGATCTCCCAGATCTCCTTCATCCCGAGGCCGAATTTCTGCGGCTCCTTGCCGTCGGAGAGGTTGTACTTGGCGATCACCTCCTTGGAGAGCGAGCCGCGCACGCCCTCGGAGAGGAACACGTACTTGCCGTGCAGTTCCATCCCCGGCTCGTAGCCCGGGCCGGCGGTGCCGTCTGGGTTCTTGCCGAACTCGCCGGCGATCACGCCCTTCACCTCGCCATTGTCGCCATAGACCAGTTCCGAGCACGACATGCCCGGGAAGATCTCGACGCCCAGCGCCTCGGCCTGCTCTGCCATCCAGCGGCAGACATTGCCCATGGAAACGATGTAGTTGCCGTGGTTCGACATGAACGGCGGCATCGGCCAGTGCGGAATGCCCACCTTGCCGGCCTCGCCGAGCACGTAGAACTTGTCCTCGATCACCGGCACGTTGACCGGCGCGCCCTTGTCCTTCCAGTCCGGGATCAGCGCGTCGAGACCACAGGGATCGAGCACCGCGCCGGACAGGATATGGGCGCCCACCTCCGAGCCTTTCTCGAGCACAACGACCTCGAGATCGGCATCCAGCTGCTTCAGGCGGATCGCCGCGGACAGGCCTGCCGGCCCCGCCCCCACGATCACCACATCGTATTCCATAGACTCGCGCTCGATCTCGGCCATGCCGACCCCTCCGCTGGCTGTATTTGAAATTTTCTTGCGCAACGAGGTAGCGCGGCAGTGCAGCAAAGGTCAATAAAAACACGGCGTCGCGACTATTGGCAGAGGCTATTGCCGCCGGGCTACAAGGCGTTTGTCGCAGTTGTCCTGCCCCTCTTGACGGCACCGATCCGCCCGGTTGCGGCGCAAACCGCCGCCGGTGAGCCGCCTCACCACTTGACTTGGGGGGCGTCAGGCACGTTATGTGCCATACTCAGACTGGAATGCACGAACCGTACGTTCAGGAGCCCCCTCCTTGGAAAAGATACTGATCACCCGCGCGGGCTTTACCGCGCTCGAAACCGAATTGAAGACGCTCAAGAGCAAAGAGCGGCCCGCCGTGATCCAGGCGATCGCGGAAGCGCGCGAGCTCGGCGATCTGAAAGAGAATGCCGAATATCACTCGGCCCGCGAAAAGCAGGGCTTCATCGAAGGCCGGATCAAGGAGATCGAGGCGGTGATGAGCCTCGCCGAGGTCATCGACCCGACCAAGCTCAGCGGCGCGGTCAAGTTCGGCGCCACCGTCAAGGTCGTCGACGAGGACACCGACGAGGAGAAGACCTGGCAGATCGTCGGCGAGCACGAGGCCAATATCGACAAGGGCCTGCTCAACATCAAATCGCCGATTGCCCGCGCCCTGATCGGCAAGGAGGAAGGCGACAGCGTCGAAGTGCGCACGCCCGGTGGCGAGAAGAGCTACGAGATCCTCAGCATCGACTACAAGTAAGGTCCGCGCCAGATGGCCGACAGCAAAGACAGCCGCGCAACCCCGTTGGGGATCTACGACCGGCCGCGCGCGCCCGGCATCACCGGAATCGAGATCGCGGCGATTGCACTCAGCCTCGGATGGCTGGTGTTGTCGGGCGTGTTCTTCCTCTATTTCGGCGGCGAGGGCGCGGATGGTCTGCGCTTCATCCTGTCGATGATGGTGATGTTCATGCCGGTGGCGATGATCTGGGTCGCGGCCACCGCGGCCCGGGCCAGCCGGGTCATGCGCGAGGAAAGCGCACGGCTGCAATCGGCCATCGACGCGATCCGCAACGCCTATATCTCGCAGGCGCAGGCCGGGCGGAAAGAGGCTGGTGCGGGCTCGATCACCAAGAAGCTCGACGAGATCGCCGCAGCGCAACGCAAGACCGAGACCGCGCTGGCGCGCTTTGCCGTTTCGCAGGGAGCGTCCGGCCAGCCGACTCTGGCACCGGCGCCGCAACCCGAACCGGCGGCCGCGGACGACCAGCCCCGGCTGTCGCTCGGCACGCCCGCCGAGGCGCTGCAGCCGCCGGTGGCCAATGCCGACTTCATCCGTGCGCTGAATTTCCCCGAGACCGCCGAGGACGAGGAGGGCTTCGCCGCCCTGCGCCGCGCCCTAAAGGATCGTCAGGCCGCCCAGCTGATCCAGGCGGCGCAGGACGTGCTGACGCTCCTGAGCCAGGACGGCATCTACATGGATGACCTGCGCCCGGACCTTGCCCGCCCCGAGCTCTGGCGCGCCTTTGCGGAGGGCACCCGCGGCCGCGCGATTGCGTCCATCGGAGGCGTGCGCGACCGGTCGTCGCTGACTCTGACCACGGCACGAATGAAGCAGGATCCGATCTTCCGCGACGCGGCGCATCACTTCCTGCGGCTGTTCGACAAGGGCGTGGCGCGGTTCACCCCCGAGGCCAGTGACGCCGAGATCACCGAACTGGCCAACACCCGCTCCTCGCGCGCCTTCATGCTGCTTGGCCGGGTCGCAGGCACCTTCGACTGAGGCGCCCTCCCCTCCCGGTCGGCATTGCCCGACTGGCCGAAATCCCTTTCGCGGCCCTGTGCACGGCCCTGCTTGCCCGCCAGTGCCCTGCGTTTGTGCACAATCGAGTCTGCGCAACCACCGGGGCAGCGCGATTGCATCTCATCCCGCGCTTCGTTAGGTCAGGAGTGTTCCCCCAAAACGGAGACCCGCGATGGACACGGGCGACCTTCGGTCAAGCTATCTCACAGGTCTGCGCGACGGGGCGCCGTTCGTCCTCGTCATCGTGCCCTTCGCCACGGTGTTCGGCGTGCTCTCCAAGAGCGCTGGGCTCAATGTGCTCGAGGCTCTGGCCTTCTCGGTCGCGGTGATCGCCGGGGCGGCGCAATTCACCGCGCTGCAGTTGATGCAGGACCAGGCCCCGACGCTGGTGGTGCTGGCCTCGGCACTGGCGGTCAACCTGCGCATGGCGATGTACTCGGCCTCGCTGACACCGCATCTCGGCCACCTGCCGCTGTGGAAGCGCGGCGTGGTGGCCTACCTTCTGGTGGATCAGGCCTACGCGCTGGGGATCGTGAAATACGAGCGCGACCCCGAGATGACGAATGGCGAACGATTCGCCTATTTCCTCGGGACGATCACACCGCTCTGCCCGCTCTGGTACGGCTTCACCGTTGTGGGTGCTGTGGTGGGCGCGCAGATCTCGATCGAGAACGGGCTCGACTTTGCCATGCCGATCGCGTTCCTCGCGCTGATCGGCCCCGCCCTGCGCACCGGCGCGCATGGCGCGGCGGCGCTGGTGGCCTCGGTCTCGGCGCTGATCTTCGCCTTCCTTCCCTACAATCTCGGCCTGCTGGTCGCGGCGCTGCTCGGCATGATGGCCGGTGCCGAGATCGAACGCCGTAGAGAGGCCGCATGATCGACCGTACCGAGCTTTGGATCGTCATCATCGGGCTGGGGCTGGGCAGCTTCGGCCTGCGCTTCGCCTTCCTCGGGCTGGTCGGAGACCGCCCGATTCCGGCCTGGCTGATGCGCCATCTGCGCTACACCGCGGTGTCGGTGCTGCCGGCGCTGATCATGCCGCTGATCGTCTTTCCCGCCGCCAATGACGGCCAGCCCGAGCCGGTGCGGCTGACGGCGGCCGTCGTGGCGTTGGGGGTTGGGTTCTACTTCAAGAACCCCTTGCTTGCGATGGTGATGGGCGGGCTGACGCTGGTGGGCGGACTTTACTGGTTCGCCTGAGCCCGGTTCGCCTGCGTCCGGCCGGACGCGCCGAGTTCCTCGCCATAGGCCGCGATGGCCAGCCGCTTGTCATCGGCATCGGTGTCGCGCACGACGCGATCCTCGAGCCCCGGCATCCCCGCCAACTGATCGGCGAGCTTGTTCGGGAACCAGGTGCTGCTGACCTGCTCGAATCCCGGCAGCTGCTTGAGCACGCCTGAGGTGGCGACGGTGCATTGCGATTGCGAAACCGCGCCATAGCCCTGCACCAGGCGCAGCGCCTGCTCGGCCACCTCGGGCGGCACTTCGATTCGCTGCACCCGGACGCGGTAGGTCTCGCGCGCATGGGCGCCTTCGTAGACCTCGGCAATCTTCGGCGTGATGCCGTAGATCACGTCATCGGCCTCGACCAGCCAGCTTGCCCGCACCGAGCCCGCAGGATCAAAGATCACCCGCTGCGAGGGGGCGTTGATCATCATGCTCGAATGCGCGCCGGCATCGCTGCGGTTGTTGATCATGGTGTAGAGCGTGATCGCCGGCGGCCCGTCATGTCGATAGGCGGCCTCGGCGATCTCGGCCTCTGTGGCGTTGGGCGTGTGCGCGCTCGGCGTCGTGCAGCCGGCAAGCGACAGCGCCGCCAGACCGGCGAGAGTGGCGGCTCTGAACGTCATCCGAGCGTGCTCCTGAGGTGGTGGGGAACGTAGGCGCCTCAGGCGCCGAAGATCATCAGGATGACCAGGATCGCGAAGATCACGTAAAGTGTGCGAATGGTGAACTTGATGAACCCGTGGAAAGTCTTTTCCTGTTCGGTGATGTCCATGGTTCCCAGCTTGTGCTCAGCCATCTCCAGATCCGTCCCTGTGGCATTCCTGTTGTCGCTGTTTTGACTAGCGGATTTCCCGGCCCCTGTCACCTGCCCAAAAGCCGCAGCTTGCAGGTATCTTTCGACATCGAGGCAGGATCAGACCGCCTGCCAGATCCACGCGCCATGCCCTCGGATCTCGCGGGTGGCGCGGCCCTCGTGCCAGAGATGCAGGCAATGCGCCATCGCCTCGACCAGCGCGAGCCCGTATTCGGGCTCACCGATGCGGCGCTTGAACAGCACCGGAAAGCACTCGCCCGCCGCCTTGGGCTCTGCGAGGTAGCCGTGCAGACGGTCGAGCGCCGAGTGGTGGTTCTCGATCAGCTGCGCCATGCGGAACGGAAGGCCGGTAAAGGGCAGCTTGTGGCCCCCCAGCACGAGATGCTCCGGGCGCGCCAGCTCCGACAGCCGTTCGCAGGATTCGAGCCACTCCGCCACCGGGTCTGCCTCGGGCTCGGTGGCGTAGACGCCGAGATTCGAGCTGATGGTCGACAGGATCTGATCCCCGGCCAGCACGAGGTTGTCATCGCGCGACCAGAGCGTCGCGTGCTCGGGCGCGTGGCCGTCGCCGATATGCACGTCCCATGTCCGGCCACCGATCTCGAGCCGGTCGTCCTGCTGGATTCGGGTGAAGCCCAGCGGCATCGGCCACACGCAGTCGCAGAAGTTGAACGGACGCTCGTCGGCGCGTTTTTCAAGCATGTCCGCGGCCATGCCACAGCGCCGCCAGTAATCGAGCTGCGCAGGCGAAGGACGGTCCTCCTCGTCGAGCGTCAGCATCCGCGCGAAGAGCCATGCGGTGCGGGTGGTGAGCAACTCCGCCCCGCGCTCCTGGAACCAGCCCGCCAGACCTACATGGTCCGGATGGTGATGGGTCACGAGCACCCGCCGCACCGGCTTGCCCTTGAGCGGCCCCGACAGCAGCGCCTCCCAGAGCGCGCGGCTGCGGGGGGCGGAGAACCCGGTGTCGATCACCGTCCAGCCGTCGCCGTCGTCGAGCGCATAGACATTGACGTGATCGAGCGCCATCGGCAAAGGCAGCCGCATCCACAGCACGCCCTCCGCCACCTCGATGGCAGCGCCATGCTCGGGCGGCGCCTCGAACGGGTAGCGGATGCCGGTGGTCATTGGCTCAGGCCGCGAGATCGTCGGGCGAAATGTCCATCAGGTCCGAGTCGTCGGAGCGCACATGCGCCAGCAGGCCCGCGTGCTCGGGCAGGAGGCGGGTGATGTAGAACCGCGCCAGCTTGCCGTGACTGCCATCCGGATCGGCCATCGCCGCGCGCAGGTGGTAATGCCCGCCCAGCACCCGAGCAAAGGCCCGGAGATAGGGCACCGCGGTGCCGAACCGCGCCGGCATCGCCTGCGCCACCAGCCACTCGGTGGTCTCCCGCAGGGTCTCGGCGGCCTCCCAGACCGCCCCGGCCAGCTCGGGCATGGTGCCCTTGGCGGCCTCGGCCTCGGCCTCGATCTCGTCGAGCAGACGGGTCGCTGCCTCGCCGCCATCCATCAGCTTGCGGCCGACCATGTCCATCGCCTGAATGCCGTTGGTGCCCTCGTAGATCGCCGTCACGCGCACGTCGCGATAGAACTGCGCCGCGCCGCTTTCCTCGACATAGCCCATGCCGCCATGCACCTGCACGCCCATCTCCGAGACCTCGCAACCGATATCGGTGCCGAAGGCCTTGGCGATCGGGGTCAGGAAGGCGGCGCGCGCCGTCCACTCGGGCGCGCCGGTGGCGCGCCCCATGTCGATCGACACCGCGCAATCGAGCGCGATGGCGCGCGCGGCGAGGATCTCGGCCTTCATCGTGGCCAGCATCCGTCGCACATCGGCATGGCCGATGATGGTGTCATGCGGGTTCTTGCCCTGCTTGCGCTCGTTGGCGAAGGCCAGCGCGTGCTGGTAGGCACCTTCCGCAGCCCCCACGCCCTGCCCGCCGACGCCAAGCCGGGCATTGTTCATCATGGTGAACATCGCCTTCATGCCACCGCCGGGCTCGCCGACGATCCAGCCCGTGGCGCCCTCATAGGACATCACGCAGGTCGGGCTGCCATGCAGGCCCATCTTGTGCTCGAGGCTGACCACCTTGAGCGTGTTGGCCACGCCCGGGTTGCCGGCCTCGTCGGGCAGGAACTTCGGCACCATGAACAGGCTGATGCCCTTGGTCCCCGGTGCCGCGTCGGGCAGACGCGCCAGCACGAGGTGGCAGACATTCTCCACGAGGTCCGAGTCGCCCCACGAGATATAGATCTTCTGGCCGGTGATGGCGTAGGTGCCGTCGCCGTTGGGCTCGGCCTTCGACGACAGCGCGCCCACATCCGAGCCCGCCTGCGGCTCGGTCAGGTTCATCGTGCCGGACCACTCGCCCGAGATCAGCTTGGGCAGGTAGAGCGCTTTCATCTCGTCGGAGGCGTGGTGCTCCAGCGCCTCGATCTGGCCCTGGGTCAGCAGCGGATTGAGCTGCAGCGACAGGCAGGCGCCCGACATCATCTCGTTGACCGCCGTGGCCACGGTGAGCGGCAGACCCATGCCGCCATGCTCGGGATCCGCGGTGATCGCCACCCAGCCGCCCTCCGCGATCGCCTTGTAGCCCTCGTCGTAGCCCTTGGAACTGCGCACCACGCCGTTCTCGAGCACCGCCGGGTGCAGATCGCCGTTGCGCTGCAGCGGCGCCATGACCTCGTCGCACATCCGGCCTGCCTCGGTCAGCACCGCGCTCACCATGTCGGGGCTCGCCTCGGCGAAGCGCTCGGTTTCCTGCACGGCCTTGAAGCCGATGACCTTGTCGAGGAGGAAGCTGAATTCGGAGACGGGGGCGCGATATGGCATGGTCAGGGTCCAATCCCGGTTGGCAATGGCACGGCGCTCCGATAGTCAGAGCGTCAAATTCTTGCCCGGGAGCCTACTGGCCCCCGCGCCCCTGTCCAACCAAAACGCGGCGTCATAAGTCCATGAGCGAGATCGCAACCCAGCGCCTTCAGGCCGATCCCGAGGGGCTTGCCCGCGGGGCCGGGATCCTCCGCAGCGGCGGCCTGCTCGCCTTCCCGACCGAGACGGTCTACGGCCTCGGCGGCGATGCCTGCAACGACCGCGCGGTGGCGCGGATCTACGAGGCCAAGGGCCGGCCTTCATTCAACCCGCTGATCGTGCACCTCGCCGATCTCGACGCGGTGAAGGCGCTTGTGGTCTGGTCCGACCTGGCCGAAGCGGCCGCCGCGGCGTTCTGGCCCGGCCCGCTCACCATGGTGCTGCCGCTGCGCGAGAGCGCGAAGGTGTCGAAGCTGGTCACCGCCGGGCTCGACTCGCTCGCGGTGCGGATGCCCGCCAACCCGGTGGCGCGCGCACTGCTGGCCGAGTTCGGCGGCCCAGTGGCGGCGCCGTCTGCCAATCGCTCGGGCCGCATCAGCCCGACCCGCGCCGAGCACGTGCTCGACACGCTCGACGGCCGCATCGAGGGCGTGCTCGACGGCGGGCGCTGCGACGTGGGCCTCGAATCGACCATCCTCGGCCTTGCCGGCAAGCCGACCCTGCTGCGCCCCGGCCGCATCGGCATCGACGCGCTGTCTCAGGTGCTGGGCCGGCCGGTGATGGAGCGCAAGGACCGCGAACAGATCTCGGCCCCCGGCCAGCTCAGCTCGCATTACGCGCCGCGCGCGCGGGTGCGGCTCAATGCCGCCGAGTGGCAGGAGGGCGAGGCCCGGCTCGGCTTCGGCCAGACGGAGGGCGATTGCGATCTGAACCTGTCGCCCTCGGGCGATCTGGTCGAGGCGGCGGCGAATCTCTTCGAATACCTGCACCGACTCGATGCTGACGGCGCCGAGACGATCGCGGTCATGCCCGTGCCCCATGTGGGCCTTGGCATCGCGATCAACGACCGCCTCAGCCGCGCCGCCGCGCCGCGCGACTGACGCGGCACAGCCCTTCGCGCTTCCCTCCCCGACCCGGCGCCCGGCCGCAATGTCCGGCCGGCCTCCGGCGGGGATATTTGAGGCCAGAAGAAGACAGGGGCGTTGTGCCTGATCTTCTCTGGTTCAAAAATACCTCGGGGGAGTCCGCGCGCCAGCGCGGGCGGGGGCAGCGCCCCCAGCCCCCCGGTCATCGCTCCCGAATTGTCCGGCACTCTCAGGCTCGGCCGCCCTCGGCCGACAGCAGGTGCGCCGAGACCCCCATGGAGTTCAGCGCCGCCTCCCATTTCGAGGCATCCGCGGTCTCGAAGACCAGTTCGGGCGTGGCATCGCAGACCAACCAGCCATTCGCTGTCAGCTCTTCCTCGAGCTGCCCCGGCCCCCAGCCAGCATAGCCCAGCATCGCCATCCAGTTGGCCGGTCCGTCGCCCCTCGCGATGGTCTCGAGCACGTCCAGCGTGCCGGTCATCGAGAAGCCGTCATTGACCTGCAGCGTGGTCAGCCCGGACATGTAGTCGGGCGAGTGCAGCACGAAGCCGCGCCCCATCTCCACCGGGCCGCCGAAATGCACCTGGCGCGGCCCGAGCCCCGGCGATGGGGTGATCGAGAGCTGTTCGAGCAGCGCCGCCATGCTCACATCCGCGGAGGGCTTGTTCACGATCAGCCCCATCGCCCCTTCCTCGGAATGGGCACAGAGATAGATCACCGAATGCTCGAAGCGCGGATCCCCCATGCCGGGCATGGCGATGAGGATCTTACCGGTGAGATCGGTCGGCTCAGAGGCGCTGTCCATGAGAGGGGCTTTCCGTGCAGTGTCTGCACTCAACATGGCCCCCGCCCCCGCGCGAGGCAAGGGAGGAGGTGCAACAGATCGAAACGGACACGGCAGGCTCGACTCAATGTGACTTGGCATTTCAGTCCGGACTCGCCATGTGATTTAGCATGTTGCGCCGCCTGACCTCAGCCTTTGCCACCTGTCTGGCCCTCGCCCTGCCCACCGCCCCTGCCCTCGCGCAGGAGCCGGTTGAGGCACAGTTGCTGCCCGGTTGGCGGCTGGCCAATGGCGACCACGTGGCGGCACTGCATCTTGCGCTTGCGCCGGGCTGGAAGACCTACTGGCGCGCCCCGGGCGATGCCGGCATCCCGCCCTCCTTCGACTGGGCCGGCTCCCAGAATGCCGGGCGGATCGATGTGCTCTGGCCGACCCCGCACGTGTTCTGGCAATCCGGCATGCGCTCGGTCGGCTACAAGGACGAGCTCGTGCTGCCGCTGCGCATCACGCCGCGCGGCGACGGCCAGATCGCGCTGAAAACCGAGATGCAGCTTGGCCTGTGCAAGGACATCTGCCTGCCGCACACGCTCAAGATCGACGCCACGCTGCCTGCGGGTGGCAAGCCCGACCCCCGCATTGCCGCCGCCATGGCCTCGGCGCCGTTCTCCGAGGCCGAGGCCTCGGTCCGCGCGGTGCGCTGCACCGTCAGCCCCGCCAAGCGCGGCCTCAAGCTGCGCGCCGAGATCGACATGCCCGGTGCGGGCGGTCGCGAAGAGGCGGTGGTCGAGAGCGGTCAGCCGACGGTCTGGGCCGCCGAGCCAGAGACCTATCGCGAGGGCGGCACGCTGGTCACCGAGACCAAGCTCATGCACATGGACGGCAAGCCCTTCATGCTCGACCGCTCGCGCTTGCGCATCACCGTGCTGGGCAAGAGCCACGCGGTCGATATCCAGGGCTGCGACAGCTGAGCGGACCGAGCCGGGGCGCCGCTCCGATGCTCAAGCCTTCCAGGCCCGGCCTCAGGCCGCCCGGGAGCGCCGGCTGAGCGCGAAGGCCAGCGCAGCGATGGCCCAGATCACAAGCACCGCCGCGCCGACACCGCCCGCGAAGAGCAGGAACCCCGCCATCATCGGTGAGAGCATCTCCAGCGCCGGCAGCGCCAGTGGCCTCCAGAGCGCCCCGTTGACCGCGACATAACCCATGGTGGCGGCCAGCCAGCCCAGAACACCCGCGAACGCCATCAGCATCAGGGCGCGCACCCGCCCGTGGCGGAAGCGCAGGCCGCGCCGGTAGGCGGCGATGTGGCGCGCGATATCGTGCTGCACGGCGATCAGAGCCGGCACCACCAGCAGCACCAGCACCATGCCGAAGCCCAGCCCGTAGCACAGCGTGATCACCGTGGGCTTTAGGAACTGCGCGTCGGCCGAGCGCTCGTAGAGCAGAGGCGCAAGGCCGAGCACGGTGGTGGCGGTGGTCAGGAACACCGGACGCAGACGATCGGCGGCGCCATCGATGATGGCCTGAAGGATGCCGCGGTCGGGCGCGTATTCGTCGATCTGCGTCACCAGCACGATGGAGTCGTTGATGATGATGCCGGTCATGCCCAGCAGGCCGACCACCGTGAACATCGACAGAGGCACATCCCACGCGGCGTGGCCGTAGATCGTCCCGACCAGCCCGAAGGGAATGATCGACATCACCACCAGCGGTCGTGTCCAGCTGGCAAAAACCCATGACAGCACGAGGTAGATCCCCAGCAACACCAGCACCAGCCCGGTCAAGGCGTCGGAAAGGAAAGCGTCTTCCTGCTCGGAGAGCCCCGCAAGCCGCCATTCCACCTGCCGGGTGGCGGCGATCTCGGGCAGGATCTCCTGCTCGAGCGCCTGCATGACCTCGGTGGCGCGCGCCGGATCGTCCTCGGAGATATCGCCTGTGACCGAGATCACCCGCAATCCGTTCTCGCGCCGGACCGTGGAGAAACCCGTGGTGCGCGAGACGCTGACGATATCGGCCAGCGGCACGTAGGCCCCGTCGGGGGTGCGCATCTGCATCCGCTCGAGGAAATCCGCGGTCTGCTCGCCCTCAGGCAGTTCGACCCGGATCGCGGCGCTGCGCGGACCGTCAGGATAGGTCGCCGCCTCGATACCGGCCACGCGGTTTCGCAGCACCCGGCCCAGCTCATCGATGGTGAAGCCCAGCGCCTTGCCCTGCGGCGTCAGTTCGAGCACCAGCTCGTCCATGTCGTAGGACAGGTTGTCCTCGACCGCCGAGACCTCGGGGAAGCGCAGAAGCTCCTCCTGCAGGTCCAGAGAGGCCCCCTTGAGCGTGTCGGAGTCGGCGCCGAAGAACTGCACGTCGAGCGCATCGCCGCCCGGGCCCGAGCGCCAGCCGCGGAAGCTGACCACCTCGAGCAGCGGGTGTCGCTCGACCCGCTCCTGCAGCTCGCCCACGAAGGCAAAACTGGAATAGGGCCGCAGGTCGGCGTCGATCAGCTCGATCGAGATCGCCCCGAGCTGATCCTCGTCCTTGCTTTCGGTTCCGGCAAGGCCGCGCCCGGCGCTGCCGCCGATTTCGGCGATCATGTAGTCGATCGGGTCGAGCCCGTAGCGCTCCTCGTACTCCCGCCCCAGCGCCTCGGCGCTTTGTTGCAGCAGACGCATCTGGGCCAGCGTGTCCTCGCGCGTGGCGCCGGGCGCCATGGCGTAGTTGCCGGTGACCGAGGGCTGCTCGGGCGAGTTGAAGAAACGCCACTGCACGTCGCCTCGGATGAACAGCGCCGCCTGCGAGGCGAAGGCCAGCACCGCGAGCGCCAGCACCACGTAGCGCCCCCGAATGACCCCCGCCATGAGCGGCCGGAACAGCCGCTCGCGCACCCAGCGGAAGCCGCGGTTCACCAGCCGCGAGGGCAGGTCGTACCAGTGCTCCTTCTTGGCCGAGGCGATGGCATGGGCCATGTGGTTGGGCAGGATCAGGAAGCATTCCACCAACGAGGCGATCAGCACCATGATGACGGTGAAGGGAATGTCCTGGATCATGTCGCCGAAGCGCCCGCCAATCGCGGTCAGGCCGAAGAAGGCGATGATCGTGGTGAGCGTCGAGGAGAACACCGGCAGCGCCATGCGCTGCGCCGCGGTCTCCGCCGCCTGCACCGGGCCCAGCCCGTGCCGCGACATGTGATCGGCGTGCTCGCCCACCACGATGGCGTCGTCGACCACGATGCCCAGCGTGATGATCAGCGCGAAGAGCGAGATCATGTTGATCGTCAGCCCCGAGGCATACATCAGCGCCAGCGCTGCCAGCATGGCGGTGGGAATGCCCGCCGCCACCCAGATCGCGATGCGCGCGTTCAGGAACAGGAACAGCAGCACCACCACCAGCACCAACCCCATGGCGCCGTTGTCGAGCAGGATGTTGAGCCGCCCCGAGATCGCCTCGGCGCGGGTGCGGATCAGGTCGACCCGCGTGCCCTCGGGCAGCGAGGCCTGAAAGTCGCGCGCGACCTCTTCGACCTGGCGCTGGATCTCGATGGCATCGCCCTGCGCCGAGCGGTCGACCCGCACCGAGATCGCCGGGTTGTCGCCGACGAAATAGGTCCGCGCCCGGTCGATCCCCTCGCGCCGCACGTGCGCCACGTCGCCCACGGTGAGCTTGGTGCCATCGGCCTCCGAACGCAGCACGATCGCCTCGATGGCCTCGGCGCTGCGTGTCTCGACCCCGGTGCGCACGCGGGCATTGGCACCGCTCACGTCACCGGCCGGGTTGGCGTTGACCTCGCCGGCGATGGCGTCCGAGATTTCCTGCATGGTCACGTCATGGCCGATGAGATTCCGGGACGGCACCTCGACGATAACCTGCGGCGCGGCGACGCCGCGGATCGTGGTGCGGGTGACGCCCTCGGCAAAGAGGCGGATCACGAATTCATCGGCAAAGCGGCCGAGCTGATCGACCGCCACCGGACCGGTGATCACCACGTCGGTCACCCGGTCGCGCCAGCCGCCGCTGCGGATCGTCGGGTCGTCGGCATCTTCGGGCAGGTCGGTGACCGTGTCGATGGCGGTCTCGACATCGTCGACCGCCTTCATCATGTCGTAGCCCGGCTCGAACTCGAGGTCGATCCGGGCGCTGCCCTCACGCGACAGGCTGGTGGTGTCGACCACCCCCTCGACTGCCAGCAGCGTCGGCTCGAGCAACTGCACGATGCCGGAATCCACATCCTCGGCCCCGGCTCCGTCCCAGCTCACGTTCACCGTGACATCGTCGTCGATCACATCGGGAAAGAACTGCGCCCGCATGTTCGGACCGGCAAGCAGCCCAGCAGCCACGAGGATCACCAGAAGCAGGTTCGCGACGGTCGGGTGGCGGGTGAAATAACTGAGGATGCCGCTGGCCTGTCCGGGGATCTGGCGCATCGGTCAGCCTCCCATCCGGGCTTCGATGCGCTGCACCACCTGCGCCGGAACCCGGTCCTGCGACAGCTGGGCAAGGATGCGCTCCTTGTCACCGTCCGGCATGCCGTTCGCCCCCTCGACAAAGGCCATGAGGCGCGCCCGCCGATCATCGGTCAGCTCGAGCATCTCGGCCTGCGACGGCGGCGCTTCGGGTGCCGCGGCGCCGCGCAACGGCCGGACCTTGATGCCGGCGCCCAGAAGCGGCGTGCGCTGCATCACCACGTCGCGCCCCTCGAGCGCCTCGCCGCGCAGGAGCACGTCGTCACCCTGACGCCGGACTAGCGTGACCGGCACGCTTTCGAGCCGGTCGTCGTCACCGACCACCAGCACCGCGCCTGACGGGGCCAGCGCCGTTGCGGGCAGACGCACCACCCGCTCGAGCGCCGGCTCGGTCACGTCGACAGTGACGAAATCACCGGGCTTGAACCCCGCCGCCTGATCGAGCGTGGCATAGAGCACCCGGCCGGTCTGGCCCTCGCCCACCGCCGCGCCCTCGCGCGAGAGCGTTCCCGTGGCCACGAGGTTCCCGCCGTAGAGCTCAAGCCGTGCCGTCACCGGCACCCGCCGCAGCCGTCCGCTGTCGTCGAGCAGCCGCGCATATTGCAGGGTCGAGACCCGGAAGGCGACCTCGAGCGCGTCGGGGTCGATCATCACCGCGAGCTGCTCGTTGGCCGAGACCCGCCGCCCGGCCACCACCGCCACGTCGCTGAGCTGGGCCGCGAACTCGGCGCGGATCTCGGTCTCGTCGACCCGGCGTTGGGCGTCGTCCCGGGCGATCCGTGCGCGGGTCAGGCTGGTCTGCGCCTGATCCACCCGCGCCTCGGCCAGCGCCAGAGACTGCCGCGCCGTGACCACCGCCTGCCGCGCCGACGAGGCTGTGAGTTCGGCCTCTTCGACCGCCGCGGCTGTGCCCACGTCGCGCGCCGCGAGATCGGTCTGGCGCTCGAAGGCGCGTTGCCTCAGCGCCGCCTGCTCCCGGGCCGCCGTCAGCGCATCCTGCTCGAGCGCCACCGCCCGGCGCGCCTCGCGCAGCTCGGCCTCGGCATCGACCACGGCGCTCTCGGTGCGCGCCAGCTCGGCTTCCATGTCGGCCGGATCGATGCGCGCCAGCACCTCGCCCGCCGCGACACGTCCCCCCTCGACGAAATCCGGGGCCAGATCGATCAACGTGCCCTCAATGGCGCTGCGCAGCTCCAGCGTGCGGCGGCTCTGCACCTCGCCAAAGGCGGTCAGGACCGGCGTCACCGTCTCGAAGTGCGCCGGTGTGACGTTGACCGCGAAGACCCGCTCGCGCGCCTCTGGCACGCGCGGCTCGTCGTTCAGCCGCGCCTCGACCGCATCACGCACCAACGCCCCGGCATAGACCAGAATGCCGAGCGTGAGAGAGAGCAGAAAGAGCCCGACGAGGCTCTGACGAAGGAAACGCATACCGTAACTTCCCGTTGTGTCGGGTTCTGAAGACCCTTTCAGGATATCATATGTGTGCGGTCGCAGCCGCGCGCCACCGTATTCATACGCGCCAGATGATCACTTCCGTCGCTGATGTTCGTCGAGACGAGGAAAAATCTCGACAAAATTGCAGGGCCGATGCCGGTAATCGAGCTGGAAGGCGAGGATCTCGTCCCAGGCATCCTTGCAGGCGCCGGTGCTGCCGGGCAGCGCAAAGAGATAGGTGCCGCCCGCCACGCCACCGGTGGCGCGGCTCTGCACCGCGCTGGTGCCGATCTTCTTCATCGACACGATGGTGAAGACCGTCCCGAAGGCCTCGATCTCCTTCTCGTAGACATCGCGATGCGCCTCGACGGTCACGTCGCGCCCGGTGAGCCCGGTGCCGCCGGTCGACAGGATCACGTCGATCTCGCTGTCGGCGACCCAGGCGCGCAGCTGCGCGGCGATCTTGTCGCGGTCGTCGGTACAGATCGCCCGCGCCGCCAGGTCGTGCCCGGCCTCGGTCAGCCGCTGCACCAGCGTGTCGCCGGAGCGGTCCTCGGCAAGCGAGCGCGTGTCGCTGACGGTGAGCACGGCGATGCGGACGGGGATGAATTGCTTGGTTTCGTCGATACGGGACATTCCGGGCTTCCGAAGACTTCTCAGTGGCAAGGGGCGGTCACGGGCAGGCGCGGCGTCTCGAAGATCTTGCCGAAGCGCCGCAGGGACGGATCCTCGGCGATATGCGCGGCAAATGCCAGCGGCGTGGCGTCGCGGGCAGCACACGAGAGCGCGAGCTTGGAGCGTTCCCGCGCCAACGCCGCCTGCATCGCGCGGCGGGCCTGCGCCTGATCCATCGCCGGAACCGTGTTGGCCGCAAAGAACGCCACCCCGCGCAGGAGCTGCCCCGCCACCCGGTCGCGCTGCCGTTCCGAGAACAGGTCCGGGCAGCTCAGCACCGCCGCCGCGGCCGTCACCAGTCGCCCGAGGGCGCAGCCTGCCGGGCCCCAGCCGCTCTGGTCGGTGGCGCGCACCCGCGCCCCGCGCCGCTCGACGATCACCGGCCCCGGCAACTCGAGATATTCCGTCCCCGGCGACGGGCGCTGCACCGCGTCAGCCTCGCGCGCGAAGAGCCGGTCGTAGTCGATGGTGAAGCCCGGCGCCTCGGCAAGGGCCGGGCCGGATGCAAGCGCCACCGCAAGACACGCGGCGCAAAGCCGGCTCACGCCCCGGCCCGGAGCTTTGCCTTGAGCTCCAGCAGGTCGGCCCAGGCCTCGCGCTTCATCTGCGGCTGGCGCAGCAGGTAGGCGGGATGGAACATCGGCAGCGCCGGCAGGCCCTGCGCCTCGGCCCATTTGCCGCGCAGCCGGGTGATGCCGCGCCGGCCAAGAAGTGCATCGCAGGAGATGTTGCCCATCACCACCAGCACCTCTGGCGCGACCAGCGCGATGTGCCGGGCCAGAAATGGCGTCAGCATGGCGATCTCGTCGGGCTTGGGGTCGCGGTTCTGCGGCGGGCGCCAGGGCAGCACGTTGGTGATATAGACGTTCTCCGACCGCGACAGGCCGATGGCCCCGAGCATGCGGTCGAGCAACTGCCCGGCCCGGCCCACGAAGGGCTTGCCCTGCAGGTCCTCGTCGCGCCCGGGCGCTTCGCCCACGATCATCACCCGCGCCTGCGCCACGCCGTCGCTGAACACGAGGTTGCGGGCACCGCGCCTGAGCTCGCAATGCTCGAACGCCGCCATCGCCTCGCGCAGATCGTCGAGCGTGGCCGCCGCCGCCGCGGCCTGCTGCGCCACGGCCACCGGGTCCGGCCCCTCGTCAATCTTCGGTGGCGGCATCGCGCCGCCCCTGGCCGGAGCCTGCGCCACGGCGGCGGCTTCCCGAGCTGCCTGCAGCTCGACCTCCGCGGCAAAGCGGTCGACCGCCGTCTCGCCGATCGCCTCGTCGGCGCCCAGCTCAAGCTGCCACTCCAGCGCCGCGCGGGCGTAATGCCAGTCCAGTCCCGAATCCATGCGGGCGATCTTAGAGCCAGCGCGCGACGACGGAAATCCCTGCCGTCTTCTTCATGTTTCAAATACTCACGATCCGGCCTCCGCCACGAGGTGCACCGCCGCCCCGCATCCCGGGCGCACGGGGTGGGTGGGCGGGAGTGTGCCCGGGATGCGGGGCTGCCACTTGTCGCGCCCCCTCACGGTTCTTATACACGCAGGCAATCTTTCACGGAGCTTCGCCATGCGTTTCGACCAGCGTCACCTTCTGGGCATCGAGCCCCTGCGCCCCGACGAAATCACCACGTTGCTCGACCTCGCCGAACAGTACGTGACCCTGTCGCGGCGGCGCGAGAAGCACTCCAACGTGCTCTCCGGCCTGACCCAGATCAACATGTTCTTCGAGAACTCCACCCGCACGCAGGCCAGCTTCGAGATCGCCGGCCAGCGCCTCGGCGCGGACGTGATGAACATGGCGATGCAGGCCAGCTCGATCAAGAAGGGCGAGACCCTGATCGACACCGCGCTGACGCTGAACGCCATGCATCCCGACCTGCTGGTGGTGCGCCACCCGCATTCCGGCGCCGTCGATCTGCTGGCCCAGAAGGTCAACTGCGCCGTGCTCAACGCCGGCGACGGCCGCCATGAGCACCCGACCCAGGCGCTGCTCGACGCGCTCACCATCCGCCGCGCCAAGGGCCGCCTGCACCGGCTCAACATCGCGATCTGCGGCGACATCGCCCATTCCCGCGTGGCGCGCTCCAACATCCTGCTGCTGCAGAAGATGGAAAACCGCGTCCGCCTCGTCGGCCCCTCGACCCTGATCCCCGCCGGCATGTCCGAGTTCGGCGTCGAGATCTACGACGACATGCGCAAGGGGCTCGAGGATGTCGACGTGGTGATGATGCTGCGTCTGCAGAAGGAACGCATGGATGGCGGCTTCATCCCCTCCGAACGCGAATACTACCACCGCTGGGGGCTCGACGCCGACAAGCTCTCCCATGCCAAGCCCGACGCCATCGTCATGCACCCGGGCCCGATGAACCGCGGCGTCGAGATCGACGGCACCATCGCCGACGACATCAACCGCTCGGTGATCCAGGAACAGGTCGAGATGGGCGTCGCGGTGCGCATGGCGGCGATGGACCTTCTGGCGCGCAATCTCCGCGCCCGGCCCACGGAACTCTCCGCATGACGAAGATGCAGATCAACGGTTCCGAAACCGGGACCGTGCGCCTCTTCCATCTCGACCTGCCACCAGAGGCGATCGAGCGCTACACCACGCAGGCCGGCACCGGCGAGTACCCTCTGCAATACGGGCTCGGGGCCGAGCGCCTGCGCCCTGCCTTCGTCGACGTGGTGGCGATCCGCGATCTCGGCGACATGAGCCTGTCGGCCTATCTCGCCGAAGCCTACCAGCTCGCGGGGGCCGATTTCCGCGAGATGCGCCCGCGCATCGACGCGCTGAAAGGCCACGTGGTCGTGCTGCCCAACCAGGCCTTCGACCATGTCACGCAGGATCTGACCGTGGCCAGCCCGCTGCGCTGGGTCGGCACCTTCCGCGAAGAGGCCGCCCGCGGCCGCGGCCCCACGCCCCGCAGCAAGGCCGCGCGCAGCCGCCCCGCCGGAGACACCGCCGGCACGGCACCGGCAGCGGGACGGATGCCGCGGCTCGCGATGATCGGGCTCGGCGTGCTGGCGGCGCTGGTGCTCGGCTGGCTCGCTCTGGGGCTGACATGACCGGCGGCGGCGCCCCCGCGGCCCGCTTCGCGCCCGATCGCGCCACCTATGTACAAAGCCACGTGACGCTGGCGGTGCTCGCCATGCCCGCCGCGATGATCCTGCTCTGGCTCACCGACACGCCGCATGTCTGGACCGGCGCGGTCGGCGCGCTGGCCGCGGTGGCGGCGCGGGGCTGTTACCTGATGTCCGAAGAGCTGGGGCACGTCTGGGAGATGACCGGCGACGCCCTGCACGGCCCGGCGCAGCGCCACGTGGCGCTTGCCGATCTTTCCAAGGTCCGCAGGATCGGCTCGGCCGTGCAGCTCATCACCCGGACGGGCGACAAGCACCTGATCAAGTTCCAACCCGAGCCGGCGGCGGTGGTGGCGCGGATCGAGGCCGCACGGCCCCGCGCGGAGACCGTATGACCCTTTCCCTTTCGCCGCTCTTGCACTACTCCACCCCTGCGCGGGCAGACGCCGCCAACCGCAGAGACTGACCGGGAACCGCATCGCATGACCGCAACGCTCCTCACCAATGCCCGCCTGATCGACCCGGCCGCCGATACCGTCACCGACGGCGCCGTGCTGCTGCGCGACGGCCTCATCGCCGAGATCTTCGACCAGCCCGACCCGCAGGTCGCCGATGCCGACCGCATCGACGCGGGCGGCGCCTTCCTCGCGCCGGGCATCGTCGATATCGGCGTCAAGGTCGGCGAACCGGGCGACCGGCACAAGGAAAGCTACAAGACCGCCGGGCTCGCGGCAGCGGCCGGTGGCGTCACCACGATCGTCACCCGCCCCGACACCGACCCGGCGATCGACACCCCCGAGGTGCTCGAGTTCATCCGCGACCGCGCCGAAGACGACGCCCCGGTCAACGTGCTGCCCATGGCGGCGCTGACCAAGGGCCGGGCCGGGCGCGAGATGACCGAGCTCGGTTTCCTGCTCGATGCCGGCGCCGTGGCCTTCACCGATTGCGACCACGTGGCCACCGACACCAAGGTGCTGTCGCGCGCCCTGACCTATGCCCGCTCGCTCGGCGCATTGGTGATCTGCCACCCGCAGGAACCCGGCCTGTCGAAGGGTGGCGCCGCCACCTCCGGCAAGTTCGCCTCGCTGCGCGGCCTGCCCGCGGTCTCGTCCATGGCCGAGCGCATGGGGCTCGACCGCGACATCGCGCTCGTCGAGATGACCGGCGTGCGCTACCACGCCGACCAGATCACCACCGCCCGCGCCCTTCCGGCGCTGGAGCGCGCCAAGAGGAACGGCTTCGACGTCACCGCCGGCACCTCGATGCACCACCTGACGCTCAACGAGCTCGACGTCTCCGACTACCGCACCTTCTTCAAGGTCAAGCCGCCGTTGCGCTCCGAGGAGGACCGGCAGGCCACGGTCGAGGCGGTGCGCTCGGGGCTGATCGACATCATCGGCAGCTTCCACACGCCGCAGGACGAAGAGTCCAAGCGCCTGCCCTTCGAGGAGGCGGCGTCGGGCGCGGTCGGACTCGAGACCATGCTGCCGGTGCTGCTTCGGCTCTACCATTCCGGCGAGCTCGAGCTGCCGACGCTGTTCCGCGCGCTGTCGCTCAACCCCGCCAAGCGGCTTGGCCTCGCCTCGGGCCGCATGGCCAAGGGCGCGCCAGCCGATCTGGTGCTGTTCGACGCCGACAAGCCCTTCGTGCTCGACCGCTTCAAGCTGCAGTCGAAGTCGAAGAATACACCGTTTGATGGCGCCCGGCTTCAGGGTAAGGTCCTCGCGACCTTCGTCGCCGGAACCGCCGTCTACCGGAGCGCCTGATGCTGCCCGACCTCACCACCGACCCGTTCCCGCTGCTGCTCTGGGCCGTCATCGGCTACCTGCTCGGCTCGATCCCGTTCGGCATGCTGCTCACCCGCGCCATGAAGCTCGGCGACCTGCGCAGCATCGGCTCGGGCAATATCGGCGCCACCAACGTGCTGCGCACCGGCAACAAGGCCGCCGCCGCGGGCACGCTGCTGCTTGATGGCGGCAAGGGTGCCGTGGCGGTGCTTCTGGCCCGCTGGCTCGCCGGAGAGGACGCGGCGCAGCTCGCCGGTCTTGCCGCCTTCCTTGGCCATTGCTACCCGGTCTGGCTGCGCTTCAAGGGCGGCAAGGGGGTCGCCACCTTCCTCGGCCTGATGCTGGCGCTGAGCTGGCCTGTGGGCCTGATGTGCTGCGCCACCTGGCTCGCGGCGGCGGCACTGTCGAGCATTTCCAGCGTCGGCGCGCTCGTCGCGGCGCTGATGTCGACCGCGTGGATGGTCCTGATGCGCGAATACGAGCTGACCGCGCTGACCGTGGCGCTGACCATCGTGATCTTCTGGCGCCACCGCAGCAACATCGCCCGCCTGCGCACCGGCACCGAGCCGCGCATCGGCAAGAAGAAGACCGGCTGAATCGCACTCGCCGTTTCCGGACCTCATTGCCGGCGCAGGCTCGATCCGGGGCGGCCATCGCGCTATGCTTGGCCCATGCTGGATTTCGACACATGCAACGCCGCAAGGCTGCGCCGCGACCCCGCCTATGACGGCGCGTTCTTCACCGCCGTGCGCACCACCGGCATCTATTGTCGCCCGGTCTGCCCGGTGCGCCCGCCGCTGACCAAGAACGTGTCCTTCTTCCCCAGCGCCGCCAGCGCCGAGCGCGCCGGCTATCGTCCCTGCCTGCGCTGCCGCCCCGAGACAGCGCCGTTCTCGCCGGCGTGGAACGGCACCCGCACCACCGTCGCCCGCGCCCTGCGGCTGATCGAGGCCGGCGCGCTCGACACCGGCACCGTGACGGAGCTCGCCGCCCGGCTCGGCATCGGCCCGCGCCACCTTGCCCGGCTTTTCGCCGAGCAGGTCGGCGCCTCGCCCCTGCAGGTGGCCCAGACCCGGCGCGTGCAGCACGCCAAGCGGCTGCTGAACGACAGCGACCTGCCGATGACCGAGATCGCCTCCCGCGCGGGCTTCGGCAGCCTGCGCCGCTTCAACGCCGCGGTCTCGGCGCTCTATGGGCGCCCGCCCTCCTCGCTGCGAAAGCCCGCCCCATGAGCCTGCGCTACTGCCACCATGACAGCCCCGTCGGACCACTGCTCCTGGCGGGCGACGGAACGGCGCTACGTCTGCTGAGCTTCCCCTCGGGCCACAAGGCCGTTGCGCCACAGGAGGACTGGCAGCCCGATCGCACCGCGTTCGATGCGGTGCGCCACCAGCTTGACGCGTATTTTTGCGGAGATCTTCGCGCGTTCAGTGTTCCGCTCGACATCCATGGCACGGAGTTTCAAAAGAAAATCTGGGCTCTGCTCACCGCCATTCCCTATGCCGAAACCCGCAGCTACGGCGAGATCGCCCGGACCCTCGGCAGCCCCGGCGCAAGCCGCGCGGTGGGCGCCGCGAATGGTGCGAACCCGCTTCCAATTATCCTTCCATGTCATCGGGTTATCGGAAAAGGCGGCGCGCTTACCGGGTTTGGCGGCGGGCTCGATACCAAGACCTGGCTGCTGCAGCACGAGGCCACCACCGCCGGTGTGGCCGGGCGGCAACTTTCGCTGTTCTGATTCGCCCCGAGCCCCTCTCAGGCTAGAGCCGGCAGGGAACTTTCTCTACGACACGGGATTGGCTTACAAAGCAAAAGGAGCCACCCCCGATGAGCGCGATCGTCACCATTCTTCTCATGGCAGCCTGTGTCGCAGGACTGTTTGCCCTGAACGGCGTGGCGATCTGGTGGTTCGGACGGCTCCCCGTGGCCGAGAAGCCGGTCACGCCGTCGGTCGGCCTGAACAAGCAGGCCTGACGGCGCCGCGCCGGTCTTGGGGCCTGCCGCTCAGAGCTTGCCCGAGAGATGCAGATCGAGATCTTCTAGCCTGTCCTGCCCCCAGAACATCGCACCGTCGTCGAGCACGTAGAACGGCGCGCCGAAAACCCCCGCATTGACCGCGTCCTCGAGATTGGCCGCGTAGATCTCCGCCCCGGTCAGCATGCCGCTGAAGGTCAGCGACGGATCGAAGCCCGCCGCAGTCAGGCACGCCTGCACCACGGCATCCTCGGCGATGTCCTTGTCCTCGACCCAGACCGCGCGCAGGATCGACTGCACCAGCCCGCCAAGATCGCCGCCGCCCGCCTTCTGCGCCGCGATGATCGCATAGGACGCCGGGGCCTGGTTGGTCGGCCAATGCGCGGGCTTGAAGTTCAGCTCCATCCCGGCCTTCTTCGCCTGCCGCGGCAGTTCCTGCGCCCTGTAGGCGAGGCGCGACGGGTGCCGGTCCTTCGGCGCGGCGCCGCCAGTGCGCGGGAACAGCGCCATGATGTCGAGCGGCTTGTAGGTCACGCTGACGCCGTGGCGCGCAACAATCTCTTCCAACCGGTTCCCGGCCAGGTAGGCGTAAGGGGAAAGAACGGAAAAATAGTAATCCAGATGCGCCATGTCGTCCCTCGTTACGGAGTGCGTCTTTGCGCCACGCTACCTGCATGCTAAGCGACCGGCAACGTCACGAATCTGTCATTCTGCTGCCGGAGCCGCCTCCCATGCCCACCGTCATCGAGCCCAAGCTTATCGCGGGCAATGCCAACAAACCGCTGGCCACTGCCATCGCCCGCCGGATGTCCCTCTATCGCGGCATGTCCGTGGGGCTCGTCGATGCGCGCGTCGAGCGCTTCAACGACCAGGAGATCTTCGTCGAGGTCTACGAGAACGTCCGCGGCGAGGACATGTTCATCCTGCAGTCGACCTCCCGCCCGGCGAACGACAACCTGATGGAGCTGCTGATCATGGCCGACGCGCTGCGCCGCTCCTCGGCCGCCCGCATCACCGCCGTGATCCCCTATTTCGGCTATGCCCGCCAGGATCGCCGCACCAAGGCCCGGACCCCGATCACCGCCAAGCTGGTGGCCAACATGATCGCCGAGGCCGGCATCGAGCGGGTGCTGACCATGGATCTGCACGCCACCCAGATCCAGGGCTTCTTCGACATCCCCGTGGACAACCTCTACGCCTCGCCGGTCTTCGCGCTCGACATCATGAAGCATTTCGAGGGCGAGCTCGAGGACGTGATGGTTGTGTCGCCCGACGTCGGCGGCGTGGCCCGCGCCCGCGAGCTGGCCAAGCGCATCAACGCCCCGCTCTCGATCGTCGACAAGCGCCGCGAGAAGCCCGGCGAGATCGCCGAGATGACCGTCATCGGTGACGTCACCGGCAAGAAGTGCATCATCGTCGATGACATCTGCGACACTGCCGGCACGCTGTGCAAGGCGGCCGAGATCCTGATGAACCACGGCGCAACCGAGGTGCATGCCTACATCACCCACGGCGTGCTCTCCGGCCCCGCGGTCGAGCGCGTGACCAACTCGGTGATGAAGTCGCTGGTCATCACCGACTCGATCGCCGCCACCGACGCCGTTGCCGCCGCGCCGAACATCCGCGTGGTGCCGACCGCCCCGATGTTTGCCCAGGCGATCCTCAACATCTGGAACGGCACCTCGGTGTCCTCGCTGTTCGAGACCGACACGCTCGGCCCGATCTACGAAGGCATCCTCTGAGACCAGATCCGGAGAAGGGCGCACCCCCGCCCTTCTCTGGTTCGAAAATACCTCGGGGGTGAATTGGCCGCAGGCCAAGAGGGGGGCAGCGCCCCCTTTTTCTTGCCGGGGGGGAGGACGCAGTCCGGCGCTACGGCGCCTCGCGACGTCGGGCGCTCTTCCTCAGTAGAGCTGCCAGTCATCCTCGCTTGTGACCTCGCCGATCGCCAGCCACGACATGCGCACCCGCGCGACCCGCGTGTCGGACCAGGTCCGGAACACCAGTTCGAACCCGGTCTCGGTGATGTTCTCCGCCAGCAGATCCGCGCGGACATTGGCGCCCTGATCCATGTCCCACAAGGACAGCGACACCTGGACCGTGGGAGGGGCCCGGAACGGTTCCGAGAAGCGGATCTCCTTGCGACGCTCGCGCGCACCGCGGCCGGTCCACATGTCGCCGCCATTGGCGAACTCGGAAAACACTTCCACATTGCCCTGATCGATGCCGATCAGGCTGGCATTCAGTCGACGCATTCTGTCCTCATTCGTCCCCGTCGGCATCATCCGCCAAGTTTCGCGGGTTGGAAAGGGCCTGAAATCAACCACAAAGCGCAGCGTTGCGCATTGGCGTCACGTTTGTTGCGCCCCGCCTAGACGCAAGAAACCCCGCCAAGGGCGGGGTTTCTGTTCTGTCTTGCGATGTGGCCTGCGTCAGAAGTTCGGCTGCTTCGGGTCGAGGCCGATGTGACCACCGACGGCAACCATGTCCTGCAGAAGCTTGGCCGCGTCGTCGACCGGGCCCGGCTCGTTCTCGGTCTCTTCGACGACCTTCTTGTAGTAGGCCTGCGCCTCACGCACGAGATCCTCATAGGTCTCCTGCGTCATGTCGGCGTAGGGAACGGCACGCTCGGCAAGCACGCTCATGGTGGTGCCGATCTCGGCGAAACCACCGGTGACCACGAATTCCTCGGTGCCCGTCTCGGTCTCGACCTTGAGGATGCCGGGGCGCAGCGTGGTGATCACCGCGGCGTGGCCGGGGCCTGCCGTCATGTCACCGTCGGTGCCCGGAATCGACACGGTCTTGGCCTGAGTCGACAGAAGGCTCCGCTCGGGGCTCACCAGATCGAATTGCATCGTATCAGCCATTAGGGCCTCCGGTTGGTAATGGGGGGCACAAAGGCCCCCCGGCAGTCATCAGGCAGCTTCCGCGGCCAGCTTCTCGGCCTTGGCCTTCACTTCCTCGATGCCGCCGACCATGTAGAAGGCTGCCTCGGGGAAGTGGTCGTACTCGCCGTTCACCACTGCCTTGAAGGAGGAGATGGTGTCCTCGAGCGGAACCTGCACACCGTCGGAGCCGGTGAAGACCTTCGCCACGTCGAACGGCTGCGACAGGAAGCGCTGGATCTTCCGGGCACGCTGAACGGTCAGCTTGTCCTCTTCCGACAGTTCGTCCATGCCGAGGATCGCGATGATGTCCTGGAGCGACTTGTAGCGCTGCAGGATGCCCTGCACTTCGCGCGCCACGTCGTAATGCTCCTGGCCCACGACCTGCGGGTCGAGGATCCGGCTGTTCGAGTCGAGCGGGTCCACGGCCGGGTAGATGCCGAGCTCCGAGATCGCACGGTTGAGAACCGTGGTCGCATCGAGGTGGGCAAAGGTCGTGGCGGGCGCCGGGTCGGTCAGGTCGTCCGCGGGAACGTAGACGGCCTGGATCGAGGTGATCGAGCCGTTCTTGGTCGAGGTAATCCGCTCCTGCATCGCGCCCATGTCGGTGGCCAGCGTCGGCTGGTAACCCACGGCGGACGGGATACGGCCGAGAAGTGCGGACACCTCGGAACCGGCCTGCGTGAAGCGGAAGATGTTGTCGACGAAGAACAGAACGTCGGTGCCGGACTGGTCACGGAACTGCTCGGCCAGGGTCAGGCCGGTCAGCGCGACGCGGGCACGGGCCCCCGGCGGTTCGTTCATCTGGCCGTAGACCAGAGCCACCTGCGAGTCCGACAGGTTGTCGGGCTTGATGACGTTGGATTCGATCATCTCGTGGTAGAGGTCGTTGCCCTCACGGGTCCGCTCGCCAACACCGGCGAACACGGAGAAGCCCGAGTGCACCTTTGCGATGTTGTTGATCAGTTCCATGATGAGAACGGTCTTGCCCACGCCGGCGCCGCCGAACAGGCCGATCTTGCCGCCCTTGGAGTAGGGCGCGAGAAGGTCGATGACCTTGATGCCGGTCACGAGGATCTCGGTGTCGGTCGCCTGCTCGTCGAACTCGGGAGCGGGCTGGTGGATCGCGCGGTACTCTTCCGCCTCGACCGGGCCCTGCTCGTCGACGGGCTCGCCCACGACGTTGAGGATGCGGCCCAGGGTGGCGTTGCCCACCGGGACCGAGATCGGCTTGTCGGTGTCGACCACTTCCTGGCCACGGACGAGACCTTCGGTCGAGTCCATCGCGATGGTGCGGACGGTGCTCTCACCCAGGTGCTGTGCAACTTCAAGAACCAGGGTCTTGCCGTCGTTGGTGGTGGTCAGCGCGTTCAGGATCTCGGGCAGGTGGTCGTCGAACTGCACGTCGACCACGGCGCCGATGACCTGGGTCACTTTGCCTTTTGCGTTTGCCATTTATCGTCTCCGGTTCTTAGAGCGCCTCGGCGCCCGAGATGATTTCGATCAGTTCGTTGGTGATGACCGCCTGACGCGAGCGGTTGTACTCGATGGTCAGCTTGTCGATCATCTCGCCCGCGTTGCGCGTGGCGTTGTCCATGGCGCTCATCCGAGCCCCCTGTTCCGAGGCGGCGTTCTCCAGCAGAGCCGAGAAGATCTGGGTAGAGACACCCCGGGGAAGGAGATCGGCAAGGATGGCTTCCTCGCCGGGCTCGTATTCATAGAGCGGGGACGCACCGGCGTCGTCACCTTCGGCCGCGTCGAACTGGGCCGGGATGATCTGCTGGGCGGTCGGGACCTGCGAAATCACGGTCTCGAACTTCGCATAGAAGATGGTCGCCACGTCGAACTCGCCCTCGTCGAAACGGTTGAGCAGGTCCTTGGCGATCGACTGCGCATCCGCATAGCCGATCTTCTTGACCTCGCTGAGGTCCACGTGACCCACGAACAGCGACCCGTGCTCACGGGAAAGCTGTTCACGGCCCTTCTTCCCGACGGTGAGGATCTTCACCGTCTTGCCCTCGGCCTTCAGCTTGGCGATCGCGGCGCGCGCCGCCTTCACGATGGAGCTGTTGAAGCCCCCGCAAAGGCCGCGCTCGGCGGTCATCACGACGAGCATGTGCACGTCGTCCTTGCCGGTGCCGGACAGCAGCTTCGGCGCGGTCGGGCTGCCGCCCACCGACGCCGCCAGCGATCCGAGCACCGCATTGAAGCGCTCGGAATACGGGCGTGCCATCTCGGCCGCGTCCTGTGCCCGCCGCAGTTTCGCGGCGGCCACCATCTGCATGGCCTTGGTGATCTTCCGGGTCGACTTGACCGAGGAGATCCTGGTCTTGAGGTCCTTGAGGCTAGGCATAATCCTGTCCTTTCAGGGCGCTCAGGCGTAGGTCGCGGCGAATTCGTCGAGCGCAGCCTTCAGCTTGTCAGCGGGTTCACCCTTGATCTTCGGGTCTTCGCTCTCGATCCACTCGAGGATGTCCTTGCGCTGGCCGCGCAGGAAGGACAGCAGGGCGGATTCGAACTTGCCCACTTCACGGACCGGGACATCGTCCAGGTAGCCGTTGGTGCCGGCGAAGATGATGCACACGATCTCGGCGTTGGTGAGCGGCGAATACTGCGGCTGCTTCATCAGCTCGGTCAGACGCGCACCGCGGTTCAGCAGCTTCTGAGTTGCGGCGTCGAGGTCCGAGCCGAACTGGGCGAAGGCCGCCATTTCACGATACTGGGCCAGCGACAGCTTCACCGGGCCGGCAACCGAGGACATCGCCTTGGTCTGGGCCGAGGAGCCGACGCGCGACACCGACAGACCGGTGTTCACGGCCGGGCGGATGCCCTGGAAGAACAGCTCGGTCTCGAGGAAGATCTGGCCGTCGGTGATCGAGATCACGTTGGTCGGAATGAAGGCCGACACGTCGCCGCCCTGGGTCTCGATGATCGGCAGCGCGGTCAGCGAGCCGGCACCGTGATCCTCGTTCAGCTTGGCCGAACGCTCGAGCAGGCGCGAGTGAAGGTAGAACACGTCGCCCGGGTAGGCTTCGCGGCCCGGCGGACGGCGCAGCAGCAGCGACATCTGGCGGTAGGACACGGCCTGCTTGGACAGGTCATCATAGATGATGAGCGCGTGCTTGCCGTTGTCGCGGAAGTACTCGGCCATCGCGGTCGCGGCGTAGGGCGCGAGGAACTGCATCGGCGCCGGGTCGGACGCGGTGGCGGCCACGACGATGGAGTAGTCGATGGCGCCGGAGGCTTCGAGGCGCTTCACCAGCTGCGCCACGGTCGAGCGCTTCTGGCCGACGGCCACGTAGACGCAGTACAGCTTCTTGCTGTCGTCGTCGCCGGCGGCGTCGTTGTAGGATTTCTGGTTCAGGATCGCGTCGAGAGCGATGGCGGTCTTGCCGGTCTGACGGTCGCCAATGATCAGCTCACGCTGGCCACGGCCGATCGGGATCATCGCGTCGACCGACTTGAGGCCGGTTGCCATCGGCTCGTGCACCGATTTACGCGGGATGATGCCCGGTGCCTTCACGTCCGCGACGCGGCGCTCCGCGGCCTCGATCGGCCCCTTGCCGTCGATCGGGTTGCCGAGCGCGTCGACCACGCGGCCAAGCAGGCCGGGGCCCGCGGGCACGTCCACGATCGAGTTGGTGCGCTTGACGACGTCACCTTCCTTGATGTCGCGGTCGGAGCCGAAGATCACGATACCGACGTTGTCACGCTCGAGGTTCAGGGCCATCCCCATGATGCCGCCCGGGAACTCGACCATTTCGCCGGCCTTCACGGAGTCGAGGCCGTGCACGCGGGCAATACCGTCGCCGACGGAGAGCACGCGACCCACTTCGGCGACTTCGGCCTCCTGACCGAAGTTCTTGATCTGGTCCTTTAGGATCGCAGAAATCTCGGCTGCTTGGATACCCATTTATCCGACCTCTTTCATTGCATTCTGGAGGGAGTTGAGCTTGGCACGGACCGACGTGTCGATCATCTTCGAGCCCACCTTAACGACGAGACCACCGATGAGGGATTCATCAACGGTCGACTTGATCTTCACGTCCTTGCCGACGCTGCTTTTCAGTGTCTCGGCCAGCTTGCTGGCCTGCGCATCGCTGAGTGCGGTCGCCGAGGTCACCTCGGCAGTCACTTCACCCTTCTCGACGGCGATCATCTCGCGCAGCTGCGCCACCAGGTGGGGCAGCACGAACAGGCGGCGCTTTTCGGCCATCAGGCCAAGCGCGTTGTGCAGTGCCTTGTCGAGGCCCATCTTCGAAGACACGGCAAGGATGCCGTCCTTCTGTGCCTGGCGCGGATAGACCGGCGAGGAGATCATGTCGCGCAGGTCGGGGCTGTCAGCCAGCGCTTGAGCGAGGTCGTCGGTATCGCTCTCGAGCTTTCCGACGGAGTTGTTCTCTTTGGCGATGTCGAAGATCGCCGTGGCATAGCGTGCCGCGATGCCGCTGGAGATCGAAGCTGGTTCTGACACGTCCACCCTTCCGATATGAGGCCCCCGCGACACACGGGTGTCTCCCGGTGTCCGGAGGCGTTGTCCCTGCCCCGGGAGGTCCCGTGGCGTCGAAATCAGCGCGGATGTAGCAGAGCCTCCCCGCCCTCGCAACATGCTTAGGCGGCTTTGGGACGGACTGGAACCCGCCTTTTTCCAAGTACTTGCGCATTTTCGCGAGACGAGAACACGGCAGGCTTTTGGAAACAGTGGATTTTTCATTAATCCGGTCGTGCCGGAGGGTCGCTCCTTCAAACTTCGAAGCTGCTGGAAGCGATAGCGCAAACGCGGAAAAACCGTTGCCGCGCTGCAGCGCAACCACCTGTCGCGACCGACAAAAGTCGGAGCTTCGGCGTTCCTCAGGCGGACGGTGTTATCGCAACCGGCGACACGGTCAAGACGGAGCGAGTCACGTCCCGGTGACCGATTCTTCGCCCGGGTCGAGCCACTGCCCCTCTGGCTCAACCCAGGTCAGATCGCCTTCGGCTCCTTCTTCGGAGACGGTGTCAGCACGTCGAGCGGGTTGGGCACCCGCACCTTGTCGCCCAGCCCGGTGCGCTTCGGAGGGTAGCGCTTCGACGCCCGCACGATCAGCACCCCTCCGGCCACCAGAGCCGGAATCGCCCGGCCGATGCGCTCCCACGCCGGGCCGGTGCGCATCCAGAAACGCCGGCTCGACGGCGGCTGGTACAGCACCGAGACGTGGCTCTGTCGAATGAAGTCGTGGCGCTTGAGCTGGCTGTCGAGCTGGCTCAGAGAGTAGGGACGGCCGTAGCCGAAAGGCGTGGCATCCGAGCGCGCCCAGAGACCCGAGCGGTTGGGCACGATGAACAGCGCCTCGCCACCCGGCCCCAGCACCCGGTAGCATTCGTCGAGCAGCTCGGACGGGCTGTCGGAGGTCTCGAGCCCGTGCATCATCACCAGCCGGTCGACATGGCCGGTCTCGAGCGGCCAGAGCGTCTCTTCGCAGAGCACGGTGACATTGAGCTGCCCCTGCGGCCAGGGCAGCACGCCCTGCGGGCCGGGCATCAGCCCGATCACCCGGCGGGCATCGGGCAGGTAGGGACGCAGCAGGGGCACGGCAAAGCCGTAGCCCACCATGGTATGGCCCTTGCCCGTGGGCCAATAGCGCTGCACCTGATCGCGCACGGCCCGTTGCGCTGCACGCCCCAGCGCGCTGCGGTAATAGAAGTCCCTCAGATTATGCACATCAAGGTGCATTGCGGCGCTCTCGTTGATCCTCCAAGTTGGGGGCCACTCTGGCAAAGCCGATAAGGAAAGACCATGGAGATCGTCACCGTTCCCTGCCTCAGCGACAATTACGCCTATCTGGTGAAGGCGCCCGATGGCGTCTGTCTGATCGACGCCCCCGAGGCGGGTCCGATCATCGAGGCGCTCGAAAGCCGCGGCTGGGAGCTCGATACGCTGCTCATCACCCACCACCACCACGACCATGTCGGCGGCGTCGCCGAACTGCGCGAGAGATACGGCTGCACCGTCGTCGGCCCCAAGGCCGAGGAGGCCAAGCTCCCGCCGCTCGACACCGCGGTCGACGGGGGCGACACGCTGCAGGTCGCCGGCACCCCGGTCGAGGTGATCTTCGTGCCCGGCCACACGCTGGGCCATGTCGCCTTCCATTTCCCCGAAGCACAGGCCGTGTTCACCGCCGACAGCCTGATGGCGCTTGGCTGCGGCCGCATCTTCGAGGGCACGCCCGACATGATGTGGGAGAGCCTGTCGAAACTGATTGCGCTACCGCCCGAAACCCTGGTTTGCTCGGGTCACGAGTACACAAGCGCGAACGCCCGCTTCGCCTTGACTATTGAACCCGGCAACGAGGCGCTTAAATTGAGATCTGACGCCATTGCCAAAGCCCGGACAGAGGGGCGCGCCACTGCCACCTGCAAGCTGTCCGAGGAACTGGCCACGAACCCTTTCCTGCGTCCCGCATCCCCCGAGATCCGCGATCGACTGGGCATGAATGACGCACCCGACGCGGCGGTTTTCGCCGAGGTTCGGGCCCGAAAGGACAGTTTCTGACCCGCCGCTTTTCACGCCGCATTGCAGGGATCACTTCAATTGTGAGCGCTGCGGGTCGAGAATTCTCTTGAAGCGTGGTCGGTATCGACCAAACTTTAAACTGTAGAAGGCAAAGTCGGGTCCCGAGCCCGACGCAGACAAAGAGGAGCGCCGCCGTGCCGTCTTTCTCGAATACCCTGGAACAGGCCATTCACGCAGCTCTGGCGCTCGCGAACTCGCGCAGCCATGAATTCGCGACGCTGGAACATCTCCTGCTCGCCCTGATTGACGAACCCGATGCTGCCCGCGTGATGAAGGCCTGCTCCGTGGACACCGAGGAGCTGCGGACCACCCTGGTGGAGTTCATCGACGAAGACCTCTCGAATCTCGTCACCGATATCGAGGGCTCCGAGGCGGTGCCGACCGCAGCATTCCAGCGCGTGATCCAGCGCGCCGCAATCCACGTGCAGTCCTCGGGCCGCACCGAGGTGACCGGCGCCAACGTGCTCGTGGCGATCTTCGCCGAGCGCGAGTCGAACGCGGCCTATTTCCTGCAGGAGCAGGACATGACCCGTTACGACGCGGTGAACTTCATCGCGCATGGCGTGGCCAAGAACCCCGCCTACGGCGAATCGCGCCCCGTTCAGGGCGCGACCGAGGCCGAGGAAGAGGCCAAGGCGCAAACGCAGGAGCCTGCCGGCGACAACAAGGAATCGGCACTCGGCAAGTATTGCGTCGATCTCAACGCCAAGTCCCGCAAGGGCGATGTCGATCCGCTGATCGGCCGCGAGCACGAGGTCGAGCGCGCCATCCAGGTGCTGTGCCGGCGGCGCAAGAACAACCCGCTGCTGGTCGGTGATCCCGGCGTCGGCAAGACCGCCATCGCCGAAGGCCTGGCGCGCAAGATCGTCAACGGCGACACCCCAGAGGTGCTGTCGAACACCACGATCTACTCGCTCGACATGGGCGCGCTGCTGGCCGGCACCCGCTACCGCGGCGATTTCGAAGAGCGGCTCAAGGCCGTGGTGACCGAGCTCGAGGAACATCCCGACGCGGTGCTGTTCATCGACGAGATCCACACCGTGATCGGCGCCGGCGCCACCTCGGGCGGCGCAATGGATGCCTCGAACCTCCTGAAGCCCGCGCTTCAGGGCGGCAAGCTGCGCACCATGGGCTCCACCACCTACAAGGAGTTCCGCCAGCACTTCGAGAAGGACCGCGCGCTCAGCCGCCGGTTCCAGAAGATCGACGTGAGCGAGCCCTCGGTCGACGACACGGTCAAGATCCTCAAGGGCCTCAAGCCCTATTTCGAGGAGCACCACTCGATCAAGTACACGGCCGACGCCATCAAGTCGGCGGTCGAGCTCTCGGCGCGCTACATCAATGACCGCAAGCTGCCCGACAAGGCGATCGACGTGATCGACGAGGCCGGCGCGGCACAGCACCTGGTGGCCGAATCCAAGCGTCGCAAGACCATCGGCGCCAAGGAGATCGAGGCCGTGGTCGCCAAGATCGCGCGCATCCCGCCGAAGAACGTCTCCAAGGACGATGCCGAGGTGCTCAAGGATCTCGAAAAGACCCTCAAGCGTGTCGTGTTCGGTCAGGACACCGCGATCGAGGCGCTCAGCTCGGCGATCAAGCTGGCCCGTGCCGGCCTGCGCGAACCGGAAAAGCCGATCGGCAACTACCTGTTCGCCGGCCCCACCGGCGTCGGCAAGACCGAGGTGGCCAAGCAGCTCGCCAGCACGCTGGGCGTCGAACTGCTGCGCTTCGACATGTCCGAGTACATGGAGAAACACGCGGTCTCGCGCCTGATCGGGGCGCCTCCGGGTTATGTCGGCTTCGACCAGGGTGGCCAGCTCACCGACGGCGTGGACCAGCACCCGCATTGCGTGCTCTTGCTCGACGAGATCGAGAAGGCGCACCCGGATGTCTACAACATCCTGCTACAGGTGATGGACCACGGCTCGCTGACCGACCACAACGGCCGGACGGTGGATTTCCGCAACGTGATCCTGATCATGACCTCGAACGCCGGCGCCGCCGAGCAGGCCAAGGCGGCCATCGGTTTCGGGCGCGACCGCCGCGAGGGCGAGGACACCGCCGCCATCGAGCGCACCTTCACGCCGGAATTCCGCAACCGTCTCGACGCGGTCATCAGCTTCCAGCCGCTGCCCAAGGAGGTCATCCTGTCGGTGGTCGAGAAGTTCGTGCTGCAGCTCGAAGCCCAGCTCATGGACCGCAACGTCACCATCGAGCTCACCAAGCCGGCGGCCGAATGGCTGGCCGACAAGGGCTACGACGACCGCATGGGCGCGCGCCCGCTGGGCCGCGTGATCCAGGAGAACCTCAAGAAGCCGCTCGCCGAGGAGCTGCTCTTCGGCAAGCTCACCAAGGGCGGCGTGGTCAAGGTTGGCGTCAAGGACGACAAGCTCTCGCTGTCGATCGAGGGGCCGGACAAGCTGCGCCTGTCCTCGAAGAAGCCGCCGCTTCTCACTGCTGACTGAGCCTGAGGGCTGCACCCTCGCAAGCATACTCCGCCGCGCCCCGCGCGGCGGAGTTTTTTTCATCCCTTTCGCGCCAAGACCCGCGCCGCGGCGCTGGCCCATGGCACCCTGCCAGCGTAAGGATGACACGATCCCCCGCGCCGACCTGCCCGCCGGCCGGCGACAGGATCCCGGAGGAGCTCGTGCCGCAACGATCCAGGAAATTCCCGCCCCGACGCTCGCGCCCGGTGCAGCTTGCCGACACGATCAAGGAATGGGTCGTGGAGCACCAGCTCAAGGCCGGTGACCGCCTGCCGGGAGAGGCCGAGCTGATCGAAAGCCATGGCCGCTCCAAGGGCACGGTGCGCGAGGCGATGCGCATTCTCGAGGCTCAGGGCCTGGTCGAGACCCGCACCGGCCCCGGCGGCGGCAGTTTCGTGGCCGAGGTCTCGCCCGACCGCGCGCAGTCGCTGCTGGCGAATTTCTTCTATTTCCGCGACCTGTCGATCAAGGACATCTACCAGATCCGCAAGCTGCTCGAGCCCGAAGTCGCCGCCACCCTCGCCGGCAAGCTCAGCGACGAACAGCTCGCCGCGCTCGAGGCGGTGGTGGCGGAATATTCCGCGCCTGCGGAGACCGTCGAGGAAGAGCGCGCGCAGCATGTCTCGTCGCTGCAGTTCCACGCCTTGCTCGCCTCCTATTCCGACAACGACCTGCTGGCCTTCCTGGTGCGATTCATGGCGCGCATGCTGACCGAGCTGACCGTCTGGCGCCGGCTCTACGAGCCGCCCAATCCCACGCTCTGGGAGGCTGGGCGCCGGCACCAGCTGCAGTTGATCGAGGCGCTGCGCGCGGGGGACGCCGAGACCGCGCGCCGGGTGATGCGCGATCACATGGAAGGCGCCGAGACACAGATGCAGGCGCAGGAGGCCGAGGTGCTGCGCCGCTTCATCGCGGAGTGAGCGACGCGCGACCTCAGACGTCCGGTGCCTTTTCCGGCGCGCGGGTGCGATCCACCGCCACCGGCACCACGTCGAGCCAGTCGGCATAAGGCGCGCCGGTGGCCCGCGCGAGCAACGCCTCGAGCGCGTCGAGCGGCGCCTCGGCATAATCGATGCGCAAGGTCAGCGGCGGAGCTTCGGGGTTCAGCACCAGAAGCGCCGCCGATTTGAGTCCGCGCCTGTCGGACGCATCCGCATCCGCCGCGCGCAGCGCCGCGAGCAGCCGCTCGGCCATGCCGCCCGCCGCATCGAGATACCCTTGCCGCAGCGCCGGCAGCACCCGCTCCCCGCCCAGCATGTTGCCCGCCACCACGAGCCCCGGTTCGGCGATGTGGCTGGCATGGGGGACACTCGCATCGCCGGTGAACCCCGCACTCTGCCCCGCGAGATCGAGCGCGCTCAGCTGGCGATGCCCGCGCCCCGGATCGGCGCCGGTGATCTCGGCCACCGCCTGTTCGGCGGTGCATCCATCGCGCATGGCGCGCAGCACATCCTCCCCCCAGAAGGTGGAAGGCGCGGTCCCCTGACTGGCAGAGAGACCCGAATCGAGCTCGCCGCGCAGCACCCAGCCGCCGACACAGAGGCTGCCCGTCGCCGCCGCGCCGCCATATGTGCCGGTTTCGTGGTCATGAGCGAGAAGCGAGAAGGTCATGGGAGACTCCGTCGAAATTCATCGTTGAATTTATCACGATAATTTGGCCTGCTTCAATTGATCATGATAAATTGCCGCACAGAGCCAACGGAGAGGATGAAAAGATGCACTTGCTGACCTGGACCCGCAGAGGCCTGCTGGCCACCGGCACCGCGCTTGCCCTGAGTTTCGGCCTTGGCCTGCCCGCAACCGCGCAGACCCCGCCCGGCGTGCTGATCGTCGGCCAGATCGCCGAGCCCAAGGCGCTCGACCCGGCGGCGGTGACCGCGGTGAACGATTTCCGCATCCTGATGAACGTCTATGACGGGCTGGTGCGCTACAAGTCCGGCACGCTTGAGGTCGAACCGGCGCTCGCCACCGCGTGGGAGATCAGCGAGGACGGCACGGAATACACCTTCACCCTGCGCGAGGGCGTCACCTTCCACGACGGCAGCCCGTTCAATGCCGAGGCGGTGGTGTTCAACTTCGAGCGCATGCTGAACGAGGATCACCCCTATCACGACACCGGCCCGTTCCCGCTGGCCTTCTTCTTTTCCTCGGTCTCCAGCGTCGAGGCGGTGGACGACCTGACGGTGAAATTCACCCTCTCGGAGCCCTACGCGCCGTTCCTGTCGAACCTCGCCTACCCGACCGGGCTGATCGTCTCGCCGGCAGCGGTCGAGCAGCACGGCGCCGATTTCGGTCGCAACCCCTCGGGGACCGGCGCGTTCACCTTCGCCGAGTGGCGCAGCAACGAGGCTGTGGTGGTCGAAGCCAACCCCGATTACTGGGACGGCGCACCGGAGCTGCAGGCGGTGGTCTTCCGCCCGATCACCGACGCCAACACCCGCACAGCCGAGATGCTGGCGGGCGGCATCGACATGATGGTCGAGGTGCCCCCGGTGGCGCTGTCGCAGTTCCAGGACGACGCCTTCCAGGTCTTCGAACAGGCCGGGCCGCATGTCTGGTTCCTGATCCTCAACGCCAAGGAAGGCCCCTTCGCAGACAAGCGCGTGCGGCAGGCGGCGAACTACGCCATCAACAAGGAGGCGCTGGTCAACGACGTGCTCGAGGGCACCGCCGAGGTCGCCGCCGGCCCGACCCCGCCAGCCTTTGCCTGGGCCTATAACGAGGCGCTCGAACCCTACCCGTACGACCCGGAGAAGGCGAAAGAGCTGATCGCCGAGGCCGGCGCCGAGGGCGCGGAGCTGACCTTCTACGTGACCGAGGGCGGCTCGGGGATGCTCGACCCGGTGGCCATGGGCACCGCGATCCAGGCCGATCTCAACGCCGTGGGGCTCGACACGACGATCGAGACCTACGAGTGGAACACCTTCCTCGGGCAGGTGAACCCCGGGCTCGAGGGCAAGGCGGACATGGCCGAGATGGCCTGGATGACCAACGATCCCGACACCCTGCCCTTCCTCGCCCTGCGCACCGAAGCCTGGCCCGACAAGGGCGGCTTCAACTCGGGCTACTATTCCAACCCGGAGGTCGATGAGCTGCTCGAGAAGGCCCGCGTGGCGACCGATCAGGACGAGCGCGCGGCGCTCTACAAGCAGATGCAGGAGATCGTGCAAGAGGACGCGCCCTGGGTCTTCGTGGCGAACTGGAAACAGAACGCGGTGACAAATGACCGTGTCGAGGGGTTCGAGCTGCAGCCGTCGTTCTTCCTGCTGCTGGACGATGTGAGCAAGGACTGAGCCTGTTCCGAGGGGTTTCGGACCGGGCGTTGCCCGGTCCGACCGGCGCGGGCCTGCGGCCCGCGAGAGACGGGGGCGGGCCTGTGGCCCGACGAGAGAGGTTGCGGACCTGCGGCCCGCGAGACGAAGGGGCGCTGCCCCTCTGCGCTTGCGCGCATTCACCCCGGAGTATTTGGAACGTAGAGAAGATGCAGGGTCGCGCGGAGAGGATGGGCCGCGCAGGGTCAGGAAGGAGGCCGTTTGGGTCGCTATATTCTGAAACGGCTGGTCTCGGCGGTGCCGGTGCTTCTGGGCATCACGGTGATCGTCTTCGCCATCATGGCGATGATCCCCGGCGATCCGGCGACCGCGATCCTCGGCAGCTATGCCACGCCGGAGAATGTCGAGAAGCTGAACCGGGATCTCGGGCTCGATAAGCCGGCAGTGCAGCGCTATTTCATCTGGCTGTGGAACATGGTGCAGGGCGATTTCGGACGCTCGTTCTCGCTCAACCGTCCGGTGCTCGACGAGGTGCTCGACCGGTTCGGGGCCACGCTGGTGCTGGCGGGCACGTCCTTCGTGCTGTGCTCGGTGATCGGCGTGGCGGCGGGCGTGGTCTCGGCGGCACGGCAATACGGGCCGGCGGACAAGGCGATCACCTTCGCGGTGCTGCTGGGGATCTCGATCCCGTCCTTCTTTCTCGGCATGATGATGATCCTGATCTTCGCCGTGCAGCTGCGCTGGTTCCCGGCCTCGGGCATGTGGCCGATCTATGGCGACCGGACGCTTCCGGTTCTGGTGACGCATCTGACCATGCCGGCGCTGGCGCTCGCCGTGGTGGCCACCGGGGTGGTGGCACGGCTGTCGCGCTCGGCGATGCTCGAGGTGCTGCGGCAGGACTACATCCGCACCGCCCGCGCCAAGGGCGTGCCCGAGCGCGGGGTGATCTGGCGCCACGCCCTGCGCGCGGCGATGGTCAGCATCCTGCCGGTGCTGGGCATCCAGGCGGGCTTCGTGCTGTCGGGCGCGGTCTATATCGAGATGGTGTTCCAGTGGCCCGGCGTCGGGCGGATGCTGGTCGACGCCATCCTCAAGCGCGACATCCTTCTGGTGCAGGGCGGCGTGGTGCTGGTGGCGGCCTGCTACGTGATGTTCAACATCGTGGTGGACGTGGCGCAGAGCCTGCTCGACCCGAGGATCAAGACATGAGCACGCTGGCCCTTCTTGCCCGCAACCGCCTGGCGCTGGCCGGGCTGATCGTCATGGGGCTGGTGGTGCTGCTGGCGCTCGTCACACCGTTGCTGCCGCTGCCGGATCCGGACGTGACCGACACCGGCAACCGCTTCCTGCCACCGTTCTCCGAGGGCGCGCTTCTGGGCACAGACCATCTTGGCCGGGACCAGCTGTCGCGGCTGCTCTGGGGCACGCGGCTGAGCCTCGCGGTGGGCTTTGCCGCCGCGACGATCGCCGCGGTTCTGGGCGCGGCGGTGGGGATCATCGCGGGCTATTACGGCGGCCGGGTCGACAACCTGATCATGCGCGGCGTCGACATGCTGATGGCGTTTCCCTACATCCTGCTGGCGCTGGCCATCGTGGCAGCCCTCGGGCCCGGCCTGCTCAACGCCTTGATCGCGGTGGCCGCCGTCAACATCCCGTTCTTCGCCCGCAACATCCGCGGCATCACCGTGGGCATTGCCAACAGGGAATTCGTCGATGCCGCCCGGCTGGCCGGCATGAATGATGCGCGCATCATCCTGAGCGAGGTGCTGCCCAACGTGATCCCGGTGATCGTCATCGCCATGTCGACCACCGTGGGGTGGATGATCCTCGAGACCGCCGGGCTGTCGTTCCTCGGACTGGGCAGCCAGCCACCGCAGGCCGATCTCGGCTCGATGCTGGGCGAGGCCCGGGCGGCGCTGATCACCAGCCCGCACACCTCGGTGGTGCCCGGCGCGATGATCCTGATCATCGTCATGGCGATCAACCTGCTGGGCGACGGCGTGCGCGACGCGCTCGACCCGCGGCTGCGGTCGGGGGCGCTGACCCGGCCGATGGCGGCGACGCTGGTGCGGCGCGAGGACCCGGCGCCCGAGCCGCAGGGCGACGACGTTCTGAGCCTGCGCGATCTGCAGACACAGTTCCACGTGAAGCACCGCATCTACCGCGCGGTGGGCGGGGTGAGCCTTGGCGTAAAGCCCGGCGAATGCCTGGGCATCATCGGCGAGAGCGGCTCGGGCAAGTCGGTGACGGCGCTGTCGGTGATGGGGCTGGTCGCCTCGCCGCCCGGCGTGATCACCGGCGGGGCCGTGCATTACCAGGGCGAGGATCTCGTGGGCGCGCCCTATGGCCGGCTGCGCGACCTGCGCGGGCGCGAGGTGGCCTATATCTTCCAGGATCCGCTGGCGACGCTGCACCCGCTCTACAAGGTCGGCGACCAGCTGGTCGAGGCGATCCGGGTGCATCACGCAATCTCCGACAGCGAGGCGCGGGCACGCGCGCTCGGCCTGCTGCGCGACGTGCGCATCCCCAACGCCGAGAGCCGACTCGACAGTTTCCCGCACGAGCTCTCCGGCGGGATGCGGCAGCGGGTGGGCATCGCCATGGCGCTGGCCAACGGTCCCGAGGTGATCATCGCCGATGAGCCGACCACCGCGCTCGACGTCACGGTGCAGGCGCAGATCCTGTCGCTGCTCGACACGCTGCGGCGCGAGAAGGGGCTGGCCATCGTCTTCATCACCCATGATTTCGGCGTGGTGGCGCAGCTCTGCGACCGTGTGGCGGTGATGTATGCCGGGCGCATCGTCGAGGAAGGCCCGACCCGCGCCCTGCTCGAGGCACCGGCGCACCCCTACACGAGGCGGCTGATCGCCTGCGTGCCAGAGCTTGGCGAGGGCAAGCGTAGGCTGCACGCCATCCCCGGCCTGCCGCCGGCGGTCAATGACCTGCCGCCGGGCTGCGCCTTCGCGCCGCGCTGCGACAAGGCGCAACCGGCCTGCCGGCAGGGTGAGATCGCGCTCGACGCCTACGGCCCGCGCAGGCTGCGCTGCCTCTATCCCGAGACCGAGCTGGAGGGCACCGCATGAGCCTCGCATTGCGGCTTGAGAACCTGTCGAAGAGTTTTGCCGTGGGCAAGCGGCTGTTCGGCGCGCCCAAGGGGCATGTGCACGCGGTGCACCCGGTGACGCTGGACGTGCCCGAGGGCGAGACGCTGGGCATCGTCGGCGAGTCGGGCTGCGGCAAGTCCACGCTGGCGCGGATGCTGGTCGGTCTGCTCGCCCCCTCGGGCGGGCATATCGAGATCGAGGGGCAGCCGCTCGACACCGCCGATCCGGCCGAGTTCGGCAAGCGCATCCAGTACGTCTTTCAGGACCCGATCAGCTCACTCAACCCGCGCAAGACCATCCGGCAGATCATGGAGGTGTCCCTGAAGCGCCTGCACGGCATGGACCGCGCGGCACGGGACAAGCGCATTTCGGAGATCTTCGCCCAGGTGAACCTGCGCGAGGAGTTCCTCGAGCGCTACCCGCACGAGTTCTCCGGCGGTCAGGCGCAGCGCATCGGCATCGCGCGGGCGCTGGCGGCGGAGGCGCGGATCCTGATCCTCGACGAGCCGGTCTCGGCGCTCGACGTGTCGGTGCAGGCGCAGGTGCTGAACCTGCTGGCGGATCTGAAGGCACGGCTGGGGCTGACCTACCTGTTCATCTCGCACGATCTGGCGGTCGTCGAGGCGGTGAGCGACCGCGTGGCGGTGCTCTATTTCGGCTCGGTGGTCGAGGTCGGACGCGCCGAGGACGTGTTCTCGGCGCCGCGCCACCCCTACACCAAGCTGCTGGCCGACAGCGCGCCGGTGGTGGGCCGGGCGCTGAGCCCGCCCGAGAGCCGCGAGACCGAGCTGCCCGATCCGCTGAACCCGCCCAAGGGCTGCGCCTTCCGCGCCCGGTGCCCCAACGCGGGCCCGCGCTGCGCCGAAGAGGTGCCGCAGCTCGAAGGCGAGACAGGGCAGGTCGCCTGCTTCCACCCGTTGCGCTAGGCCACGCTTCAAGTCGGCGTGAGGCGCCCCGCCTGCCCGGCAAGCGCGGCCTTTGTTTTTTTCACCGAATCCTGTATAGGGGCGTCTTCTTCAGACAGAGGATGACCGAGATGGCCGCAGATGCGCCGATCACGCAGGACGTGATGACGATGCCCCGCAAGCTGCCCGAGAGCGGCAAGCTGAACCTCGTGGGCCTGACCCGCGAGGCGCTTCGTGCTGCCCTGATCGAGATGGGCACGCCGGAAAAGCAGGCCAAGATGCGCGTCAACCAGATCTGGCAGTGGGTCTATCACTGGGGCGTGCGCGACTTTGCCGAGATGACCAATCTCGCCAAGGAATACCGCGCCAAGCTCGACGCCCATTTCGAGATCCTCCTGCCCGAGATCGTCTCGAAGAACGTCTCGGTCGACGGCACCCGCAAGTACCTCGTCCGCATCGCCGGCGGCCACGAGGTCGAGGTGGTCTACATACCCGAGGAAGGCCGCGGCACGCTCTGCATCTCGAGCCAGGTCGGCTGCACGCTGACCTGTTCGTTCTGCCACACCGGCACCCAGAAGCTGGTCCGCAACCTGACCGCGGGCGAAATCGTCGGCCAGATCATGCTGGCCCGCGACGATCTCGACGAGTGGCCCGAGCCGGGCACCGGCACCGGCGAGGGCGGCCCGCGCCTGCTGTCGAACATCGTGCTGATGGGCATGGGCGAGCCGCTCTACAATTTCGACAACGTGCGCGACGCGATGAAGATCGCCATGGATGGCGAGGGCATCGCCCTGTCGCGCCGGCGCATCACGCTGTCGACCTCGGGTGTGGTGCCCGAGATCGCCAAATGCGCCGAGGAAATCGGCTGCCTGATGGCGGTGAGCTTCCACGCCACCACCGACGAGGTGCGCAACAAGCTGGTGCCGATCAACAAGCGCTGGAACATCGAGACGCTGCTGAACGCGCTGCGCGACTACCCGCGCCTGTCGAACTCCGAGCGCATCACCTTTGAATACGTGATGCTCAAGGACGTGAACGACAGCGACGCCGACGCCCGCCGTCTGGTCAACCTGATCAAGGGCATCCCGGCCAAGATCAACCTGATCCCGTTCAACGAATGGCCCGGCGCGCCCTACGAGCGCTCGGACTGGGAGCGGATCGAGCGCTTTGCCGATATCGTCTACAAGGCCGGCTACGCCTCGCCGATCCGCACCCCGCGCGGCGAGGACATCATGGCCGCCTGTGGTCAGCTCAAATCCGCCACCGAGCGCGCCCGCAAGTCGCGCGCCCAGATCGCCGCCGAAACCGGGGCGAGCGGCGCCGCTTGACTTTTCTGACTTAAACGATCAGGATTAACTCACCCAGCCAGCCCGCCTCCGGGCAGCCCGGACGCGCGACGCCACTGGCTGGGAGAGTTTCCATGCGACATGAACGGTTCGACCGGGTCGACCTGCGGCCCGCCGAGCGCTGGCTCATCGAGCTTCTGCGCCTCTGGCGCGACGATGACGAGGCCGCAGCACAGCTCTTGCTGCGCGATGCACTTGGCTTCACCCGCGCCCGCGCCTGCCTGCGTGCCTTTGGCGAGCTGGCCGACCTGCTGACCCGGCACGGCTGGCACAGCCCGCTGATTCTACAGCAAGGGGCCGCCAGCAGCAGCGAGGACGAGCGCGCCATCGCCCGCTTCGTGCTGACCGCCACCGAGCAGGATCGCGAACAGGCGCTTCTAGAAGCCACCATGCTGGTCACTCCGGTGCATGTGCTGACGCTGGTCAATACCGCCGAGCGCGTCGGGCTGCCGCTGCTTTGCGGTGAATGCCGGTTGCGGCAGCGCTGCGTGCTGAACTGACGCAAGCCGCTGCGCGGGCCTTGACCTTCCAGTGACTGGAAGCATTATATCCCGGTCCAGACCAGACGAAAGGAGTCTGTCATGGCCGTGGAACCCATCCGTTTCGAAGTCACCAAGCTGAATTGCGGCGGCTGTGCCGGGCGTGCGCAGAAGGCGCTCTCCGGTGTGCCCGGCGTCGAGGAGGCGAGCGTCAACCTCGCCAACCGCATGGCGACAGTCGAGGGCTCGGCGGGCGTGCAGGCGCTGCGCGAAGCGCTGTCCTCGGCCGGATACCCGGCCCGCGAGGCGCAGGTGAAGCTCGCCATCGAGGGCATGAGCTGTGCCTCCTGCGTGAACCGCGTCGAGACGGCGCTGAGCGAGGTTCCGGGCGTGCTCTCGGCCAGCGTCAACCTCGCCAGCGAAACCGCCGACGTGACCCTGCTTGCCGGCAGCGCGGACAGCGCCGATCTCGCGCGGGTCGTCTCGGAGGCGGGCTATGCCGCGCGCCCCGCCGGGGACGACAGCGCCGCTCATGAAGCGCGCAAGGCAGCGGAGCATCGGGCGCTCAAGCGCGACCTGATCGTGGCCGCGGCCCTCACCCTGCCGGTCTTCGTCATCGAGATGGGCGGCCACCTGATCCCCGGCTTCCACGCGCTGGTGATGAACAGCATCGGCATGCAGGCCTCGTGGCTGCTGCAATTCGTGCTGATCACCGCCGTGCTGGCCGTCCCCGGTCGCCGTTTCTACCGCGTCGGGCTGCCGCTGCTGGCCAAGGGCGCGCCCGACATGAATTCGCTGGTCGCGCTCGGCACGCTGGCGGCCTGGGGCTATTCCACCGTGGCGCTGTTCCTGCCGGGTCTCCTGCCCGAGGCCAGCCGCGCGGTCTATTTCGAGGCCGCCGGCGTCATCGTCACGCTGATCCTGCTGGGCCGCTTCCTCGAGGCGCGCGCCAAGGGCCGCACAGGTGCCGCAATCAAGCGACTGGTCGGTTTGCGCCCCGCCACCGCGCGGGTCGAGCGCGAGGGCCGGATCACCGAAATCGCCATCGACGAGGTGCAGCTCGGCGACGAGGTGCACGTGCGCCCCGGCGAGCGCATCGCGGTGGACGGGACCCTGATCACCGGCAGCAGCTATATCGACGAGAGCATGATCACCGGCGAGCCGGTCCCGGTCGGCAAGGGCCCCGGCGACACGGTTGTGGGCGGCACGGTGAACGGCGCGAGCGCGCTGAGCTTCAAAGCCACCGCCGTGGGACGCGACACCATGCTGGCGCGGATCATCGCCATGGTCGAGGACGCGCAGGGCGCCAAGCTGCCGATCCAGGCGCTGGCCGACAAGGTGGTGATCTGGTTCGTGCCGGCGGTGATCGCCGCCGCCGCGCTGACCTTCCTCGCGTGGATGCTCTTCGGCCCCTCCCCGGCGCTGACCTACGCGCTGGTGGCCGGGGTCTCGGTGCTGATCATCGCCTGCCCCTGTGCCATGGGGCTTGCCACACCGACCTCGATCATGGTCGGCACCGGCCGCGCCGCCGAGCTCGGCGTGCTGTTCCGCAAGGGCGACGCGCTGCAGACGGTGGAGGGCAGCCGGGTGGTTGCTTTCGACAAGACCGGCACCCTGACCGAGGGCAAGCCGGCGCTGGTGCGCTCGGAGGCCGCTCCGGGGATCGCGCCCGCCGAGGTGCTGCGCCTCGCTGCAAGCGCCGAGCAAGGCTCGGAGCACCCGATTGCCCGCGCGCTGGAAGCCGCCGCTCAAGGCGCGCTGAGCCAGCCCGAGGACAGCGAGGCGATTGCCGGCCACGGCCTGTCCGCCACGGTCGAGGGGCGCGCACTGCTGGTGGGGGCAAAGCGTCTGATGACGCGCGAGGGCATCGCGCTCGGACCGCTGGAAGCCACCAATGACGACATCGCCGCCGCCGGGCAGACGCCGGTTCTGGTCGCCGTGGATGGTGCCATTGCCGGGGTCTTCGCGGTGGCCGACCGGGTCAAGCCCGGCGCAAGGGCAGCGGTCGAGGCGCTGCACGCACAGGGCATCAAGGTGGCGATGATCACCGGCGACACGCGCGCCACGGCGCAGGCCATCGCGGGCGAGCTGGGCATCGACCACGTCGAGGCCGAGGTGCTGCCCGAGGGCAAGCTTGCCGCGGTGAAGGCGCTGCGCGAGCGCTTTGGCCCCGTCGCCTTTGTCGGCGACGGCATCAACGACGCCCCGGCGCTGGCCGAGGCCGAGGTCGGCATCGCCATCGGCACCGGCACCGACGTGGCCATCGAGAGCGCCGACATCGTGCTGGTCTCGGGCGAGCTTGCGGGCGTGGTCGAGGCGTTCCACGTCAGCGGCGCGGTGCTGCGCAACATCCGGCAGAACCTGTTCTGGGCCTTCGGCTATAACGTGGCGCTGATCCCGGTGGCGGCGGGCATGCTCTATCCGGCCTTCGGACTGCTGCTGTCGCCGATGCTGGCGGCAGGCGCCATGGCGCTGTCCTCGGTCTTCGTGCTGAGCAACGCGCTGCGCCTGCGGCGTCTGGCACCGGTGATGACCCCGGCGCGCGAGCGGGCGCAGACCAAGCCGATGACACTGGAGGCGGCGGAATGAACATCGGTCAAGTGGCAGAGCGGGCGGGCCTTCCCGCCAAGACGATCCGCTATTACGAGGATATCGGGCTGGTGCGGCCGCAACGCTCGGAGAACGGCTATCGCGCCTTCTCAGAGCAGGACCTGCACAAGCTCGCCTTCCTCGCCCGGGCCCGGGCACTGGGCTTCACCATCGAGGATTGCCGCACCCTGCTGGGGCTGTACGAGGACGAGGCGCGCGAGAGCGCCGACGTCAAGGCGCTCGCCACCGAGCATCTCGTCCAGATCGAGGAAAAGATCGCCCAGCTGCGCGAGATGCACGCCACGCTGGCAAAGCTGGTCGAGGCCTGCCACGGCGATCATCGGCCCGATTGCCCGATCCTGCAGGGGTTGGCGGAAGAGGGCTGACGGCAGGACGGCTCAGCCGTCGCGGCGGCCGAGCCAGATCTTGTATTGCAGCCGCGCCCCGTCGCCCTGCGCCTTGCGCAGCTTTGCGCGGAACAGGCGGAACGCGCGTTCGGGATCCCGGTGATCGTCCCAGTTCTCGCCGGGACTGTCGGCGCCGATGATCTCCCACGCCACGTCGCGGGGCGGCTCGTGCAGCATCAGCGAAGCGGCCTCCATCATCCGCAGCCCTTCACCGTGATAAAGCCCGTAGCGCACCAGCGCCTCGGCGAGATCCACGGGCAGCCACGGGCTGCCGGCACCGGTATGGGCCGCCGCACGCCAGTCTTCCAGATCCGCCGGGGTCGGGAGCTGGTGCGGCGCGGGGAGAGGCCCCCCGCGCCTGCGTCCTGTCGTCATACGCTGAGGCAGACGTATTTCATCTCGAGGTAATCCTCGATGCCGTGATGCGAGCCCTCGCGGCCGAGGCCGGACTGCTTCACGCCGCCGAACGGGGCCACCTCGGTCGAGATGATGCCGGTGTTGACGCCGACGATGCCGTATTCCAGCGCCTCGGCGACCTTGTACACGCGGCTCAGGTCCTTGGCGTAGAAATAGGAGGCGAGCCCGAAGATGGTGTCGTTGGCCATCTCGATCACGTCGTCCTCGTTCTCGAACTTGAACAGCGGTGCCAGCGGGCCGAAGGTCTCGTCGGTGGAGAACTTCATATCGCGGGTGGCACCGGTGACGATGGTGGGCTCGATGAAGTAGCCCGGCCCCTGCAGCGTCTCGCCGCCGCCGAGGATGACCTCGGCGCCCTTCGACTTGGCGTCGGCGATGTGGTCCTGAACCTTCTCGATGGCCTTCGCGGTGATCAGCGGGCCAAGGTCGGTGCCGTCCTCGAGGCCGTCGCCGACCTTCATGTTGGCGACCGCGTCCTTGAGCTTGGCGGCGAAGGCATCATAGACGCCGGCCTGCACGTAGATGCGGTTGGCGCAGACGCAGGTCTGGCCGTTGTTGCGGAACTTGCACATGATCGCGCCCTGCACCGCCGCGTCGAGATCGGCGTCGTCGAACACGATGAACGGCGCGTTGCCGCCCAGCTCCATCGAGCATTTCATCACCTGGTCGGCGGCCTGGCCAAGCAGGATGCGGCCCACCTGGGTCGAGCCGGTGAAGGTCAGCTTGCGCACCTTGGGGTTCTCGCAGAACTCCTTGCCGACCTCGGAGGCACTGTCCGAGGGCAGCACGTTGAGCACGCCCGCCGGGATGCCTGCGCGCTCGGCCAGCACCGCCAGCGCCAGCGCCGAAAGCGGCGTCTCGGAGGCAGGGCGGGCGACGAAGGAACAGCCCGCGGCCAGCGCCGGGGCGACCTTGCGGGTGATCATCGCGTTGGGGAAGTTCCACGGCGTGATCGAGGCGGCCACGCCGATCGGCTGCTTCATCACCATGATGCGCTTGTCGCGCTGGTGGCCGGGGATGGTCTCGCCGTAGATGCGCTTGGCCTCCTCGGCGTAGAACTCGATGAAGCTGGCACCATAGGCGATCTCGCCCGCAGCCTCGGTGACCGGCTTGCCCATCTCGGCGGTGAGGATGGTGGCGAGGTCCTTCTGGTTCGCCATGATCAGGTCGAACCACTTGCGCATCACGGTCGAGCGCTCCTTGGCGGTCGATGCCGCCCAGTCCTTCTGCGCCAGATAGGCGCCGTCGATGGCACCCGCGACCTGCGCGCGGCTGAGATTGGCAACCTTGGCGATGACGTCGCCGCGGGCCGGGTTGGTGACCTCGAACTCGCCCTCGGCGCCGGTGATCCACTCACCGTTAACGTAGGCCTTGGTCTGCAGGAGGCTCGGATCGTCGAGAAGCGAGGGGAGATTGGTTGCGGTCTGATCCAGCATGGTATCCTCCTTGGGGATGGTCTTACGTTGCGGCATGGCAGAGCATCTGCTTGCATGAAAGTCTAGTCTAAGCCGGGAGAAAAACCATGGACCTGAGCGACGCGTATGCCAACGGGCCATATATTGCGCAGGCCGAGGACTACCCTCCGCGCTGGAACGCGGCGGCCGCTGCGTTCCGCGCCGAGATGGCCGCCGAAGACCGGCTGAAAGCGGGGCTGACCTACGGAGACGGTCCCCGCGAGGCGCTCGACCTGGTCCTGCCCGAGGGCGCACCGCAGGGGCTCGTGGTCTTCGTGCATGGCGGCTACTGGATGGCCTTCGGGCGCGAGACGTGGTCGCATCTGGCGGCAGGCGCGGTGGCGCGAGGCTGGGCGGTGGCGCTGCCGTCCTACGATCTCTGCCCCAGGGTGCGGATCTCCGACATCACCCGGCAGATCGCCGCCGCCGTGACCCGCGCCGCGGGCGAGGTCGACGGGCCGATCCGGCTTGCCGGGCACTCGGCGGGCGGGCACCTCGTGGCGCGGATGCTGGCGCCGGCGATGCTGCCCGAGGAAGTCGCCGCGCGGATTGCGCACGTCATGCCGATCTCGCCGCTCTCGGACCTGCGTCCGCTGATGCAGACCGGCATGAACGAGAGGCTGCAGCTCGACGCCGACGAGGCCTGGGCCGAGAGCCCGATCGCCCTGGCGCCACCGCAGGTGCCGGTGACGGTCTGGGTCGGCGCGGCGGAGCGGCCGGTGTTTCTCGAGCAGTCACGCTGGCTGGGCGAGGCGTGGTCCTGCCCGGTGGTGGTGGATGACGAAAAGCATCATTTCGACGTCATCGACGGGCTGGCCGAGCCCGAGGCTGCGATCACCGCGCACTTGCTCGGCTAGCGCCTCGGCGGCCCCTCTCGGGGCGCGTCTCGGGCCGTATTCCCCTGCGTTTCGCAAATCCGTAACCGTCCTGTCACGCTGCCGTTACGCGGCGGGCGCATGGCGTTGCCGGACCAAGACAGGGGACCCTCCATGCATTTCCGCACGCTCTGCCTCACCTCGGTGATCGCGCTGACGGCAACCGCCGCCGCCGCCGAGATGACCTTCAACCGCATCGCCTCCTTCGCCACGCCGGACAACATGGCCGAGGGCGAGGACCGGTCGCAGGTCACCTCGGCCGAGATCATCTATGCCACCGAAGACGGCAACACGCTGGTCTATACCGACAGCCCGCTGGGCGTGATCGGCCGCATCGACATCACCGAGCCCTCGAACCCGCAGCCGCTGGGCAACGTGTCGGTCGATGGCGAGCCGACCTCGGTCTACGTGCATGGCAACACCATCTTCGCTGGCGTCAACACCTCCGAGAGCTACACCGATCCGTCGGGCAAGCTGGCGATGATCGACGCGACCTCGGGCGAGCTTCTGGGCGAATGCGATCTTGGCGGCCAGCCCGACAGCACCGCCATGGCGCAGGATGGCAGCTTCGTTACCGTGGCCATCGAGAACGAGCGTGACGAGGATCTGGGCGACGGCCGCGTGCCGCAGATGCCCGCGGGCTATGTGGCGATCCTCGACGTGGTGGATGGCATGGCCGACTGCGACAGTCTGGTGAAAGCCGACGTGACCGGCCTTGCCGAGATCGCGCCGGAAGATCCCGAACCCGAGTTCGTCGACGTGAACGGCGCCGGCGAGATCGTCGTGACGCTGCAGGAAAACAACCACATCGTGGTGCTGAACAAGTCGGGCGAGGTGCTGTCGCACTTCTCTGCCGGGGCGGTCGACCTGACCGGCATCGACGCCACCGACGAGCGCGGCGCGCTGCTCTTCACCGAAAGCCAGGAAGGCCGCGTGCGCGAGCCCGACGGCGTGCAGTGGATCGACGACGAGCATTTCGCCATCGCCAACGAGGGCGACATGGATGGCGGCTCGCGCGGGTTCACCGTGTTCCACAAGGACGGCACCGAGGTCTTCGAGAGCGGCACCTCCTTCGAGCAGGCGGTGATCCGGGCCGGCCACTACCCGGACAAGCGGTCTGACGCCAAGGGCGTGGAGCCCGAAGGCATGGAATTCGCCAGCTTCGGCGACACGCCGTATCTCTTCCTGCTGGCCGAGCGCGCCTCGATGGTCGGCGTCTACGACATGACCGACCCGGCCGCGCCGGTTCTGAAGCAGCTGCTGCCGTCGGGCATCGCCCCCGAGGGCGCCGTCGCGATCCCGCAGCGCAACCTCTTCGTCACCGCCAACGAGGAAGACCTCGTCGAGGATGGCGGCGTGCGCGCGCATGTGATGATCTACGAATATGCCGAAGGCGAGGCGCAGTACCCGACGCTGACCTCGGAAGGTGCAGACGAGCTGATCGGCTGGGGTGCGATCTCGGGCATGGTGGCCGGTGAGGACGGCATGATCTACGCCGTCAACGACAGCTTCTACGGCTACCAGCCGCGCATCTTCACCATCGACCCGTCGCAGAGCCCGGCGCGCATCGTCGCTGCGACCGACGTGACCCGGAAGGGCCGCAACGCCCAGAAGCTCGACCTCGAGGGCATCACAACCGATGGCGAGGGCGGCTTCTGGCTGGCCTCCGAGGGCCGCACCGACCGGCTCGTGCCGCATGCGCTCTACCACGTGAATGCCGAGGGCGAGATCGAGGACGAGGTCTCGCTGCCGGCCGAGCTGCTGGCGGTCGAGAAGCGTTTCGGCTTCGAGGGCGTCACCATGATCGACGGCACGCTGTGGATGGCAGTGCAGCGCGAATGGGGCGACGATCCGGCAGATCACGTCAAGCTCGTGTCCTACACCCCCGAGACCGAGGAGTGGGGTGCCGTGCTCTATCCCAAGGCGACGCCCGAGACCGGCTGGGTCGGCCTGTCCGAGATCACCGCGCATGGCGATCACGTCTATGTCGTGGAGCGTGACAACCAGATCGGCGCCAATGCCGTGACCAAGAAGGTCTACCGCATTGCCCTGTCCGAGATGCAGCCCGCCGCACTGGGCGGCGAGCTGCCGGTGGTGAGCAAGGAAGAGGTGCGCGACCTGATCCCCGACCTGAAAGGCTGGGGCGGCTACGTGGTCGACAAGGTCGAAGGCCTCGCGATCACCGATGCCGGCACCGTCTATGTCTCGACCGACAATGACGGCGTCGATGACAGCTCCGGCGAGACCTTCTTCTGGTCCTTCGAGCTCGAGTGATCGCAGCCCGATCCATCAGAAGATTTGGAGGGGGCGGGCCATCTGGTCCGCCCTTCTCCGTTTCGCAGCTGATGCCCTGCCCCGGCATACCCGCGCCTGAACGGGCGCGCATTGCCGACCTCTGCAGGCCCCGCGCGGCGCGACAGCGTGCCGGGCGTCATGCCGCGCGGGATCGAAGCCCCTCACCTTGATCATCATCAACGAGCACCCTTCGCCCGGCTGCCATGATGCGGGACAATGGAGGCAGGAGGAGGACACCCGTGCGCCTGAAATCAAAGCGCAGAGAGTTGCAGGGGCTGAACGGCGCGGTCGGACTGGCCGTCGGGCTGGGCGGCTTCGTCGGCCAGCTTTACCCGGCCTCGGTCGCCGTGTTCGGCGCGCTGGCGATCTGGATCATCGGCGCGACGCTGATCAACCTGCTGACCGATCCGCCGGACAAGAAATAAGGGGCAGCGCCCTCCGGGCAGGCGCGTCCGGGGGATCTTCCAATGCGCACAGCCAGCGCATTCCGCGCTCGCCACTATCTCGGGACGGCCCGCAGGCGGCCCCTCTCAGGTCACCACGCGCAGCGTCAGGTTGATGCGCCCGCCCTGCGGCAGCAGCGTCGAAGAGCCGAAGCGGATGCGGTCGACGCCGTGATGGCGCAACCGCGCGTCGCCGCCCATGACCACCACCGCGCCCGAGCCCAGCCAGACCGACTCGGTCTTGCCGCCGCGCTCGGTGTTGCCCATGCGGAAGAGCCCGTCATCGCCAAGCGAGACCGACACCACCGGGCAGGCGAAATCCGCCTCGTCCTTGTCCTGATGCAGCCCCATGCGGGCGCCCTCGCCGTACCAGTTGATCAGGCAGCACTCGGGCTCTCGGGCGCAGCCCGATACGTCGCGCCAGATCGCCAGCACCTCCTCGGGGATCGGCGGCCAGTCCATGCCCTCGGGATGGCGCGGCTCGTAGCGGTAGCCGCGCCGGTCGGTGACCCAGCCGAAGCGGCCCGCCGCAGACATCCGCACCGACATCTTCTGCCCGCGCGGGGTCACCGGCTGGTAAAGCGGTGCGACGCGCAGACAATCGCGCAAACGCTCTATCAGCGCCTCCTGCGCGGAGCGGTCAAGGTGGTCCGGGTAGATCCGGAAGCCGCGCTGTTCGATGTGATGTGCCATGGCCACTTTCTTCCGCAAAGGACGGCGCGTCGCAAAGAAAATCCCCGGATTCGCCGGATTCAGCGGCTGCAGGGCGCTTGCAGCGCTGAAACCCCCTCCTTATATACCGTCCGAAGCCGCGAGGCCCCGGCCAAACGGCATCGCAATCAGCGGGGCTGGATGCCGTAATCGGGTCCGACGCCTCGTGTCATCGCCTTGAATTGGAAAGGGATCGAAGTATGGGTAAAGTTATCGGTATCGACCTCGGCACCACGAACTCCTGCGTCGCCATCATGGACGGCAGCCAGGCGCGCGTGATCGAAAACGCCGAAGGCACCCGCACCACCCCCTCCATCGTCGCATTTGCCGACGATGAACGCCTCGTCGGCCAGCCCGCAAAGCGCCAGGCCGTCACCAACCCGGAAGCCACCATCTTTGCCGTCAAGCGCTTGATCGGCCGTCGCACCACCGACGCCGAGGTGACCAAGGATCAGGGCATCGTGCCCTACAAGATCGTTGACGGCGGCAATGGCGACGCGTGGGTGGAAGCCAAGGGCGACAAGTATTCGCCTTCGCAGATTTCCGCCTTCATCCTCGGCAAGATGAAGGAAACCGCCGAAAGCTATCTCGGCGAAGAGGTGACCCAGGCGGTCATCACCGTGCCGGCCTATTTCAACGACGCCCAGCGTCAGGCCACCAAGGACGCCGGCAAGATTGCCGGTCTCGAAGTCCTGCGCATCATCAACGAGCCGACCGCGGCCGCTCTGGCCTATGGTCTCGACAAGAAAGAGACCAAGACCATCGCCGTATATGACCTCGGCGGCGGCACCTTCGACGTGACCATCCTCGAGATCGACGATGGCCTGTTCGAGGTCAAGTCGACCAACGGCGACACGTTCCTCGGCGGTGAAGACTTCGACATGCGGATCGTCAACTACCTGGCGGACGAGTTCAAGAAAGAGCACCAGGTCGACCTGACCAAGGACAAGATGGCCCTGCAGCGTCTCAAGGAAGCTGCTGAAAAGGCCAAGATCGAGCTGTCGAGCGCGACCCAGACCGAGATCAACCAGCCGTTCATCTCGATGGGCTCGGGCGGCCAGCCGCTGCACATGGTCATGAAGCTGACCCGCGCCAAGCTGGAAAGCCTCGTCGGCGACCTGATCAAGAACTCGATCAAGCCCTGCCAGGCGGCCCTCAAGGACGCCGGCCTGTCGAAGGACGAGATCGACGAGATCGTTCTGGTCGGCGGTCAGACCCGGATGCCGAAGGTCATCGAAGAGGTGACCAAGTTCTTCGGCAAGGAGCCGCACAAGGGCGTGAACCCGGACGAGGTTGTCGCCATGGGCGCCGCCATCCAGGCCGGTGTTCTGCAGGGTGACGTGAAGGACGTGGTCCTGCTCGATGTGACCCCGCTGTCGCTGGGCATCGAGACGCTGGGTGGCGTGTTCACCCGCCTGATCGACCGCAACACCACGATCCCGACCAAGAAGTCGCAGATCTTCTCCACCGCCGAGGACAACCAGTCGGCCGTGACGATCCGCGTCTTCCAGGGTGAGCGCGAGATGGCAGCAGACAACAAGCTGCTCGGCCAGTTCAATCTCGAGCAGATCCCGCCGGCCCCGCGCGGCCTGCCGCAGATCGAGGTGACCTTCGACATCGACGCCAACGGCATCGTCTCCGTGTCCGCCAAGGACAAGGGCACGAACAAAGAGCAGAAGATCACCATCCAGGCCTCCGGTGGCCTTTCGGACGAGGACATCGAAAAGATGGTCCAGGAAGCCGAAGAGAACTCCGAGAAGGACAAGGAGCGTCGCGAGCTCGTCGAGGCCCGCAACCAGGCCGAGAGCCTCATCCACTCGACCGAGAAGTCGATGGAAGAGCACAGCGACAAGGTCGATCCGACGACCATCGAAGCGATCGAGCTGGCCGTTGCCGCGCTGAAGGAAGACCTCGAGAAGGACGACGTGAAGGCCGACAAGATCAAGGCCGGCATCCAGAACGTCACCGAGTCCGCCATGAAGCTGGGCGAGGCGATCTACAAGGCACAGGCCGACGCCGGTGATGGCGCGGAAGAGCCCCAGGCCGCCGACGACAGCAACTCGAACGCCGGTGACGACGATATCGTCGATGCCGATTTCGAGGACCTTGGCAACGACAAGCGCAGCTGAGGCCGCGCGTAGGAACAGAGCGGGGGCCGGTCCGGATGCCGGGCCGGCCCCTCTCCGTTCCGGGATACAGGAGGGCATGAATGTCCAAGCGTGACTATTACGACGTGCTCGGTGTCAGCAAAGGTGCCTCCGCGGACGAGATCAAGAAGGGCTATCGCAAGAAGGCCAAGGAACTCCACCCCGACCGGAACGCCGACAACCCCGATGCCGAGAACCTCTTCAAGGAGGCCAACGAGGCCTACGACGTCCTGAAGGACCCGGAGAAGAAGGCGGCCTATGACCGCTTCGGCCATGCGGCCTTCGAAGGCGGCATGGGCGGTGGCGGCGGTGGCCGTCCCGGCGGCGGCTTCCAGGGCCAGGGCGATTTCGCCAGCGCGTTCTCCGACGTGTTCGACGATCTCTTCGGCGACTTCATGGGCGGGCGCCAGGGCGGCGGCGGGCGGCAGCGCGCCGCGCGCGGGGCCGACCTGCGCTACAACCTTCGCGTGACGCTCGAGGAGGCCTATAACGGCCTGCAGAAGACGATCAACGTGCCGAGTTCGGTGCAATGCGACGAGTGCAACGGCTCGGGTGCCGAAGGCGGCGCTGAACCGGTGACCTGTCCGACCTGTTCGGGAATGGGCAAGGTGCGGGCGACGCAGGGCTTCTTCACTGTGGAGCGCACCTGTCCGACCTGCTCGGGCCTTGGCCAGATCATCAAGAACCCCTGCTCCAAGTGCGGCGGTCAGGGCCGCGTGCAGCGCGAGCGGGCGCTTTCGGTCAACATTCCCGCCGGTGTCGAGACCGGCACCCGCATCCGGCTTGCCGGTGAGGGCGAGGCCGGGATGCGCGGCGGACCTCCGGGCGATCTCTACATCTTTATCGACGTGCAGAAGCACGAGATCTTCGAGCGCGAAGGCAGCGAGCTGCATTGTCGCGTTCCGGTGTCGATGGCGACGGCGGCCCTGGGTGGCGACATCGAGGTTCCGACAATCGACGGCGGCCGCAGCCGGGTGAAGATTCCCTCCGGCAGCCAGTCGGGCCGGCAGATGCGCCTGCGTGGCAAGGGCATGCCCGCCCTGCGTGGCGGCTCCGCCGGGGACATGTTCATCGAGCTCGCGGTCGAGACCCCGGTGAACCTGACGTCGCGCCAGAAAGAGCTTCTGCGCGAATTCGAGGAGCTGAGCGAGGACAACAATCCGGAATCGCACAGCTTCTTCTCTTCGGTCCGCAACTTCTGGGACTCGATGAAGGGCTGATCGCCTGTCCGGCCCCGGTTGGGGCCGGCAAACGCTCCAGACGGGCCGAAGCGATCACGGACAGAGGTGCTCTGCGCGTCACGTCCGACACCGAACGGAACATTCACGACAGGGCCCGGGTTCATTCCCCGGGCCCTTTCCTTATTGCGAGCCGAAACCGATGTTCGACTGGATCACAAATCTCATCGACAGCATGGGCGCGTTCGGCGTCGCGCTGCTGATGTTCCTTGAAAACGTCTTCCCTCCGATCCCCTCGGAGCTGATCATGCCGCTGGCCGGGTTCAACGCGGCACGCAACACCATGTCCCTGCCGCTGGTGATCCTCGCCGGCAGCGCCGGCTCGCTGGCCGGGGCCTATCTCTGGTACTGGATCGGGCGGCGGATCGGCTTTGAGCGGCTCTGCCACCTGTCGCAGCGCCATGGCCGGTGGCTTTCGGTGTCGCCCGACGAATTCGACCGCGCCAACGGCTGGTTCGACCGCCACGGCGGTAGCGCTGTGCTGTTCGGTCGCGTCATCCCCACCGTCCGCACCTTCATCTCGGTCCCGGCGGGCGTCAGACGCATGTCGCGCGGCTGGTTCCTCGGCCTCAGCGCGCTCGGCACCGTGGCCTGGACATCGTTGCTCACGCTTGCTGGCTATTGGCTCGAAGGCGGCTACGAGGCGGTCAGCGCCTGGCTGAACCCCGTGTCGACCGTGGTGGTTCTGGCGCTGGTCGGCACCTATCTCTGGCGCGTGGCGACCTATGGCCGCCGGATGCGCCGCAAGGGCAGCGATTGACCTGAACCTTTAACCTTTCTGTAACCTAACGCCCGTCAGGCTGACGGCCATGGCAGAGAGATCGCATTTCGCCGATGGTCAGGCCTCGCTGTTCGGCGGGGACGAGGTTCCTGTACCGCGCGACGCGCCGGCACCGTCCTACCTGCGCGACCACCGGGCACGGCTTCGACAGAGGTTCCGCGAAGGTGGCGCCGATGCCTTGCCCGATTACGAGATGCTTGAACTGCTGCTGTTCCGGGCCATTCCCCGGCGCGATGTGAAGCCTCTGGCGCGCGCGCTGCTCGACACGTTCGGGGATTTCAACGCGGTTGTCTCGGCGCCGGAGCGACGATTGGCCGCCGTCGCGGGGGTCGGCGAATCGGTGATCACCGAACTGAAACTGGTGGAAGCGGCGGCGCACAGGCTCGCGCGATCGCGGGTGCTGCAACGCCCGGTGGTCAGCTCGTGGGACGCCTTGCTCAGCTATTGCCAGACCGCGATGGCTCATCGCGAAACGGAACAGTTCCGCATCCTGTTTCTCGACCGAAAGAACGTGCTGATCGCCGATGAGGCGCAGGCCCGTGGCACGGTGGATCACGTGCCGGTCTATCCGCGCGAGGTGGTGAAGCGCGCGCTCGAGCTCAACGCAAGCGCGCTGATCCTCGTCCACAACCACCCCTCTGGCGATCCCACCCCGAGCGGTGCCGATATCGAGATGACCGAGCAGATCCGCATCGCCGCCGAGGCACTCGGCATCACTCTACACGATCACCTCGTGATCGGTCGGTCCCGCGAATTGAGTTTCCGCGCCGAGGGGCTGCTCTGAGATCCTGAAGGAAAGCGCGCAACGGCTTGAGCAGAGCCTTGTCCGCCCCGGTCGGCCTCCTCGTTCAGCGCAGCCAGACCTCGACCCGCCGGTTCACCTGCCGCCCCCAGACCGTGTCGTCGCAGGCCATCGGCATCGCCTCGCCAAAGGCCTCGACCCCGAGCTCAAGCCGCCGCAAATCCGCCGCTTCGGCCGCGTTCAGCACTGCCGCGCGTACCGCCTCGGCCCGCTCATAAGCGATTTCGAGATTGGCCTCTGCCGGCCCTTGCGCGTCGGAGAAGCCCACGAAGACAAGCTCGCGCCCGTCATACTCCCCCGCCTCCAGCGCCCTCGCCAACTGCTGCACGTTTGAACGCGACTGCGCGTCGAGCCCAGTCTCGCCCGCCTCGAAGCGAAACGACGTGGTCAGCCGCCGCATCGGCGCCAGCGTCGCCACCAGACGCTGCAACCCGGTCAGCCCCTGATCGCCCTCGGCCACGATGATCGCGTTGGCGAGCCGGTCGCCCTGTCGGGCCAGCGCGATTTCCTCGGGCATCTGGTCCACGAACCCGGCGCGACGGATGACAATCTGCGCCGGTGCGCTGCGGGTATAGGCGAGGAAGTCCCGCGCCAGCGCCGGCAGGCGTCGCGCGGGAAGGTAAAGGAACATCGGCGCTGTGAGCGGATAGTCCTCGGTCTTGATCGACGCGCGGTGTCCGCGCAATTCGAAGCCGCAACTGCCGGTGAGGCGCAGCGGCTTGGTATTTCCGATCTCGGAATAGCTCGCCATGCCGATGCCCAGGGGATCGCGGGCCACCGCCTCGGACAGCTCGGCATTGCCGCGGTGACGCTTGATCTCGCCCCCGAGCACAAGCCCCGAGGGCCGCAGCAACCGGTCCTCGATGCCCTGCGACAGCCCCGAGGTCGCATTGCGCAAATGCAGAACCACCGGCGCATCGGGACCACCAAGGGCGCTCCAGCTCTCGGCCTGCCCCGACAGTACCTCGGCCAGCGCCGCCAGAGAAATCGCATCGACCGGGTTGGTCTGCGCCACCACCGGGATCATCGCATCAAGCGCCAGAACCCGGCTGCGATTGACTTCCGACAGGTCGCCGAGCCCGGCCTCTCGCGCCGCGCTGCGTTCATCGGGGCGGATCTCGCGCAGCGCCATGACGATATCGGCCTCATCGTCGAGCAGGTCGTTGAACCCGCCATCGGTGCTCGTCAGGTGGAAATGGAACCGCCCGACCACGCGCCCCTCGGCCGGATCGCTGAGCGTGTAGCGGAAACGGCGGTCGCCAAGCAGTTCGCGCTCGGCGCTCAGGCCGTTGCGCAGGGCAAAGCCCTCGATCAGCGCGGGCATCAGCACCTCACCGATGGTGGCTGAGCCCGACACCCGCATCTCGGCGACGAAATCGGTGAGCGACGGGCAGCCCGGACCGTCGCAGAGCACGCCCGAGGCGTCGACGGTCAGTTCGCCATAGCGCGTTTCGATGCGGTAGAATTCCCCGTCGAAGCCGAGCAGCGTGCCGGTGAGCTCGATCCCGCCATCCCGGGAGCGGAGCGCGATGTCCTGTGCCCAGAGTGGTGCGCCGGCAATGAAAAGTGCGGCGAAGATCGCCGCACGAAGCAGTCCCATGAGGTGACCCCGATAGCCCGTCAGTTGCTGGCGATCTTCAGGTCTTCGATGAGGTTTTTCAACACCAGAAAGTCACCGACGCTGTCGCAGTCCGGCATCTCGAGGCTGAGATCATGCACTTGCAGCCCGGCCTCGCCCCGCAGCTCGAGGGTCTGCGCCTCCACGGCGTTTCCGCAATTGGCATCCGTCAGTTCGGCCTCGACGCTGACGGCGACCGCGCCGGTCTTCCGGGCCGCGCCGGCGGGGAAGCTGTAGATCTCGGCCATGCGCGGGGTCAGTGTGTCGGGGTTCCCGAGGCGGGTCAGGAAGCCGCCCACCCCCTTGGCGGTGCGGCCCATGTCACCGTTGGCGGCGGCCCAGACATGACCCTCGGAGAAATAGTCGGCACCGAATTCGCGGGCGTGCAGCTGCAAGCCGCTGTCGCCGCGCCATTGCAGGGCAACGCGATCGTAGAACGGCAGCGCCGGGACCTCGGCGATGGCGGTGGCACCATCGTCATTGTCGAAGGCCGCGATGAACAGCGCCTTCTGCGCCAGCGCCGGCACGTCGATCGCCAGCTGTCCCTCGGGGCCGGTGAACTCGGTGAACATGAGGCCCTGATGGTGGATCGTGACCTGTTCGGAGGCGTAGCACGGCGCCCGCAGCGACAGCGCCACCATGGCGCCGGCGCGGGGCTCGGCGGTGAGCCGCACGGTGCAGTCCGGCGCCGCGGCAAGACTGTCCGGTTGGGGCTCAGATTGCACCGCGACGACGGCGGGGGTCGCTTCCACATCCGTCTCGTCGGTGGCGGCGGCGGGTTCGAGCAGGTCAAGGCCATCGTCGAGATCGGGCGCGAGCGCCGCCTCGACCGGCAGACGCGGCATCGCCGCGGACGACGTATCGGTGATGTCGCTGACGACGATTCCGGTTTCGGGCGCTCGGTCCGCGCTCCGGAGGTAGCCCCCGTTCTGCATCACGAAGCCGATCGCCAGCGCCGCGCCGACCGTCGCTGCCGCGAGGAGATATGTCTTGTTGAGCCGTGCCATTGCACCCTCCGCTCGTTTTCAACCCGTTCCCTTGGGGACGATCTATCGCGCTGAAAAGAGGCGCCCGTGGGGCGCAAGGAAGGAGTCAATTCGTCAGGTCCGACAGAAATTTGCCGGACCTGACAGAGATCTTGTGGTCAGGCCAGCCGGCCGTGGCAGTGCTTGAACTTCTTGCCGGAGCCGCAGGGGCATGCGTCGTTGCGCGACGGGTTGCCCCAGGTGGTCGGATCCGATTCGTCGAAGCCCTCGACCAGCGGTGCGTCGGGCGACTCGGGAGCACCGGGCTCACCGGGAGGCGGCGCCGCGGCGGCGGGCTCGTGACCGGCGGTGGCGGCCTCGGCCTGACGGCGAAGCTGGGCCTGCTGCTGGGCGAGCTGCTCCATCATCTTGCGCTGCTCGTCCTCGCTCATCGGGCGGACGCGGCTGAGCTGCTCGGTGACCTGCTCGCGCAGCGACTCGAGCATGGTCTCGAAGAGCTGGAACGCCTCGGTCTTGTACTCGTTGAGCGGATCGCGCTGCGCATAGCCGCGGAAGCCCACCACCGAGCGCAGGTGCTCGAGCGTCAGCAGGTGCTCGCGCCACTTGGTGTCGATGGTCTGAAGCAGCACCTGCTTCTCGATCTGGCGCATTGTCTCGGGTCCGAAGGCCTCGGCCTTCTCGGCCATGAATTTGTCGGACGCCTCTTCCATGCGCTCGCGGATGATGTCTGCGTCGACGCCCTCTTCCTCACCCCATGCCATCACCGGCACGTCGATTCCGAGCTTCTCGAGCGCGGCGGCGTAGAGCCCCTGCGTGTCCCACTGGTCGGCATAGGTCTTGGGCGGGACATAGGTGTCGACCAGCTCGTCGATGACCTCGTGGCGCATGTCCTCGGTGACCTCGGAGACGTCCTCGGCCTCCATGATCTCGAGACGCTGGGCAAAGATCACCTTGCGCTGGTCGTTCATCACGTCGTCGAACTTGAGCAGCTGTTTGCGGATGTCGAAGTTGCGGCCCTCGACCTTCGCCTGCGCGCGCTCGAGCGACTTGTTCACCCACGGGTGAATGATCGCCTCGCCTTCCTTCATGCCAAGCTTCGACAGCATCTTGTCGAGCCGCTCGGAGCCGAAGATGCGCATCAGGTCATCTTCGAGCGAAAGGTAGAACGAGCTGCGGCCCGGGTCACCCTGACGGCCCGATCGGCCGCGCAGCTGGTTGTCGATGCGGCGGCTCTCGTGGCGCTCGGTGGCAAGCACGTAGAGACCGCCGGCCTGCTTCACGGCCTCTTCGTCGGCGGCGTGCGCCTCCTCGATCCGTTGCCGGATCTCCTCGGGATCGCCCTCGGGCTCCGCCTCGAGCGCTTCCATCACCTTGAAGTCGACGTTGCCACCGAGTTTGATGTCGGTGCCACGGCCGGCCATGTTGGTGGCGATGGTGATGGCGCCGAGCTTGCCGGCGTCGGCAACGATCTGCGCTTCCTGCTCGTGCTGGCGCGCGTTCAGCACGTTGTGCTTCAGGCCGGCCTTGGTCAGGAGCTGCGACAGCATCTCGGATTTCTCGATCGAGGTGGTGCCCACGAGGACCGGCTGGCCCTTCTCGTGCGCCGCCTTGATTTCCTCGGCGATGGCCTCGTATTTCTCGACACCCGTGCGGTAGACCTTGTCGTCCTCGTCGATCCGGGCGATCGGGCGGTTGGTCGGAACCTCGACCACGCCGAGACCGTAGATCTCCATGAATTCCTCGGCCTCGGTCGCGGCGGTGCCGGTCATGCCCGAAAGCTTGTCGTAGAGGCGGAAGTAGTTCTGGAAGGTCACCTGCGCGAGGGTCACGTTCTCGGGCTGAATGCTGCAGCCCTCCTTCGCCTCGATGGCCTGATGCAGCCCGTCGGACAGGCGCCGGCCAACCATCATGCGGCCGGTGAACTCATCGATCAGAACGACCTGCCCGTCGCGGACGATATAGTCCTTGTCGCGGGTATAGAGCTTGTGTGCCCGCAGACCCTGGTTGACGTGGTGCACCACGGTGGTGCTCTCCGGGTCGTAGAGCGTCTGCCCCTCGGGGAGCACGCCGCGCAGGTGAAGGATCTCTTCAAGCGCCTCGTTGCCCTCGTCGGTGAAGCTGACGTTGCGGGTTTTTTCGTCGATCGTGTAGGCGTCGTCCGAGAGCTGCGGGATCAGCCGGTCAACCGCCATGTAGAGATCCGAGCGGTCCTGACTCGGCCCCGAGATGATCAGCGGCGTCCGCGCCTCGTCGATCAGGATGCTGTCGACCTCGTCGACCACGGCGAAATAATGCCCGCGCTGCATCATCTGGTTCAGCTCGGACTTCATGTTGTCGCGCAGGTAGTCGAAGCCCAGCTCGTTGTTCGTGGCATAGGTGACGTCGGCGGCGTAGGCGCTCTTCTTCTCGTCCTCGGGCTGCTGCGGGTAGACCACGCCGGTGGTCAGGCCGAGCGCGCCGTAGACCTTGCTCATCCACTCGGCGTCACGGCGGGCGAGGTAGTCGTTCACGGTGACGATGTGCACGCCCTTGCCGGTCAGCGCATTGAGATAGGCCGGGAAGGTGGCGACCAGCGTCTTGCCCTCACCGGTCTTCATCTCCGAGATGTTGCCCTGGTGCAGGAAGATGCCGCCCATCAGCTGGGTGTCGAAGGCGCGCAGGCCAAGCGCCCGCTTGGCGCCCTCGCGGCAGTTGGCGAAAGCCTCCGGCAGCAGCGCGTCGAGCTTTTCGCCATCGGCGATGCGCTTCTTGAGCTCTTCGGTCTTGGCGATCAGGCCGGCATCATCGAGCGCCTCGAACTCGGGCTCCAGCGCGTTGATCTTTGCGACCAGCGGGCGTGTCGCCTTGATCTTGCGGTCGTTCGGCGTTCCAAACACCTTCCGCGCGATAGTTCCGATACCCAGCATACCTGCCCGTTCCTGTCTGACAAAGTCGTGTTCTCGTCGTGGCATCCGCTTGCCCGCCTCGAACACAGCCCATATGACACAGGGGAACGACCGGCCTTGCAGAGCCTTATGGGCATGTAAGGCTCGGCTCAGAAAGTGTCAACGTTGCCCTCGCGGGCAGCCCACGAAGGACCCGAAAGGACCTTATTCGATGCGCAAAACCCTCACCACGCTCTCCGCCGCCGCCCTGGCCGTCACCATGGCGATGCCGGCACAGGCTCAGGACCAGGCCGAGGAGATGGAGCTCGACACCGTCGTGGCGACCGTCAATGGCGAAGACATCACGCTTGGCCACATGCTGATGGTCCGGACCACTCTTCCCGAGCAGTATCAACAGCTTGGCGACGATGTGCTCTGGGACGGCATCCTCGACCAGCTGGTCCGTCAGGCCGCCCTCGCACAGGACGAGAACGCCGTCGAGACCAAGCGCGTGACGCTGTCGATCGACAACGAGCGCCGCGCCCTGCTGGCCGGCGAAGTGGTCAAGGCGATCGCCGAGACCTCGGTCAGCGACGAGGCCGTTCAGGCCGCCTACGAGGCCGATTACACCGATGCCGAAATGGGCAAGGAGTTCAACGCGTCGCACATTCTCGTGGAAACCGAGGAAGACGCGCAGGCGCTGGTCGAGGAGCTCGAAGGCGGCGCCGATTTCGCAGAGCTGGCGCGCGAGAAATCGACCGGCCCCTCGGGCCCCAACGGTGGCGAGCTCGGCTGGTTTGCCGCCGGCATGATGGTCGAGCCGTTCCAGGACGCGGTCGAGACCCTCGAGGTCGGCGCGGTCTCCGAGCCGGTGCAGACCCAGTTCGGCTGGCACGTGATCAAGCTCAACGAGACCCGCGCCAAGGAAGCCCCGGCGCTCGACGAGGTGCGTGGCGAGATCGAGATGTCGCTGCAGCAGCAGGCGGTCGAGAAATATATTGACGAAACTCTCGCGTCGGCGGAAGTCACCCGCATGGACAAGTCCGAGGCCGACGTCTCGGCGCTTTCGAACATGCAGCTCCTGGAGGACTAATTGGCCAAGATCACGTCCGTTTCGCCCCTCGCCCCCGCCGCCTTCCCGGAGCTTCCGGTGATCGACGGGGTCCGCTTCGCTTCGGTCGCCGCGGGGGTCCGATATGCCGGGCGAACCGACGTGATGCTGACCCTGCTCGATCCCGGCAGCACCGTTGCCGGGGTCTTTACCCGCTCCGCGACTCGTTCGGCCAACGTGCTCGACTGCCAGTCGAAAATCGGCAGCGACAGCGACGCGGGAGCGGCGATCATCGTCAACTCGGGCAATTCCAACGCCTTCACCGGCAAGGCCGGCGACGGCTCGGTGGCCGCGATCTGCGCCGCCGTTGCCAAGGCCACCGGCCTGCCTGAGACGCGCGTCTTCACCAGTTCCACCGGCGTGATCGGTGAGCGCCTGCCGCATGACCGCATCATCGCCAAGGTCGACGACCTGGTGGCGTCGCTCGAACCCGGCAAGGGCGACGAGGCGGCCCGCGCCATCATGACCACCGACACTTTCCCCAAGGGGGCCTGCGCCACCGTGGCGCTGCCCGGCGGCGAGGTGAAGATCGCCGGTTTCGCCAAGGGCTCGGGGATGATCGCCCCCGACATGGCGACGATGCTGGTCTACATCTTCACCGACGCCAAGGTGTCGCGCGCCGACCTGCAGACGATGGTCTCCGAGATCAACGACCGCAGCTTCAACTGCATCACCGTCGACAGCGACACCTCGACCTCGGACACGCTGCTGATGGGGGCCACCGGCGCCTCCGGCGTCGAGGTCACCCTGGCCGACAGCGATTTCGCTCAGGCCCTCGAGGGCGTGTTCCTCGATCTCGCCCACCAGGTGGTCAAGGATGGCGAGGGCGCGACCAAGTTCGTCACCGTCAACGTCACCGGCGCGAAAACCGACGCCGACGCCCGCACCCACGCGCTGGCCATCGCCAACTCGCCGCTCGTCAAGACCGCCGTCGCCGGTGAGGATCCGAACTGGGGGCGCATCGTCATGGCTGTGGGTAAGTCCGGCGCCGCCGCCGACCGCGACAGGCTGACCATCCGCTTCGGCGACGTGCTGGTGGCGGAGAACGGCTGGGTCGCCCCTTCCTACAAGGAAGAGGACGGCGCTGCGCTGATGAAGCAGCCCGAAATCACCATCTCGGTCGATATCGGCCTCGGCGCCGGCAAGGCGACGGTCTGGACCTGTGACCTGACCCACGGCTACATCTCGATCAACGCCGATTACCGGTCCTGACCCCACCCCTTCTCTGGTTCTGAAATACCTCGGGGAGCGCGAGGGGCAGCGCCCCTCGCCGGCCTGACCCCGGGGCCGGGAGACCCCTCATGTCGAAGATCATCCTCGTCTCCGCCGTCGCGCTCATCGACACCGACGGCCGCATCCTTCTGGCGCAGCGCCCGGAGGGCAAGTCCATGGCCGGGCTCTGGGAGTTCCCTGGTGGCAAGGTCGAGCCCGGCGAGAGCCCCGAGGTCGCGCTCATCCGCGAGTTGCAGGAAGAACTCGGCATCGACACCTGGGAAAGCTGCCTTGCGCCTCTGACCTTCGCCTCGCATGCCTATGAGAGCTTCCACCTGCTGATGCCGCTCTTTGCCTGCCGAAAATGGGAGGGCACGCCGCAGTCGAAGGAAGGGCAGGCGCTGAAGTGGGTCCACGCCCGCGACCTGCGCGATTACCCGATGCCGCCCGCCGACATCCCGCTGATCCCGATCCTGCGGGACTGGCTCTGACGCGGGTCATGTCCAGAACTTTCTGCGCTGCGGCGAAAGAAAATCGCCGAAAATGACCTGAATGCTAGGTAATTAGGCGTAGTTGACAAAATTTGTTCTGGTTCCGTTAACGATTCGCCGGTATTCATAAATCTGTAATATCCGTATCGAGGAACACTGAAATGCTGCGTACCATCATCCTTGGCAGCTGCGTCTCGGTTCAGGGCATTCTCGAGAAGAGTCTCCCTGACGGTCGCATTGCCGTTCGTGTCGGAAATCAGGTCTTTACCGGGAACCCGGTGGCTGCCTGAACCGAACGACAAGTTCTGATTTCTCGTGAAAAGCCCGGAGCACCTGCTCCGGGCTTTTCCATTTCCGTGGGCCTCCATGGGGTAACTCAACGCATGCGGGAACCCCAGTTTCACGAAAATGAAAACACCCGGAGGTTTCCCTCCGGGTGTTCCTGTTTCGACGATCGGGCAAGGATCAGAGCGAGCGCTCGATCTCCTCGCGCTCGAAGATCTCGATGACGTCCTGCGGGCGGACATCGTCGTAATTCTCGAAGGCCATGCCGCACTCCTGGCCCGACTGGACCTCGGAGACCTCGTCCTTGAAGCGCTTCAGCGTCTTCAGCGTGCCTTCGTGGATCACTACGTTGTCGCGCAGCAGGCGAACGCCTGCAGAGCGGCGGGCAACACCCTCGGTGACGAGACAGCCGGCGACCTTGCCGACGTTGGAGACCTTGAAGACCTCCTTGATCTCGGCATAGCCGATGAAGTTCTCGCGGATCTCGTTCGACAGCAGGCCGGAAGCCGCCGCCTTCACATCGTCCACGAGGTCGTAGATCACCGAGTAGTAGCGGATCTCCACGCCCTTCTGGTTGGCGCTGTTGCGGGCCGGTGCGTTGGCACGGACGTTGAAGCCGATGACCGGGCAGCCCGACGCTTCGGCAAGGCCGATATCGGTCTCGGTGATGGCACCCACACCGTAGTGGATGACCCGCACGCGGACCTCGTCGTTGCCGACCTTCTCCAGCGCCTGGACGATGGCCTCGGCAGAGCCCTGCACGTCGGCCTTCACCACGATGGGCAGCTCGGAGACGTTCTCGTCGTCCTTCGCCTTCATCATCAGCTGCTCAAGGGTCGTCGCGGCACCGGCGGCGGCGCGCTTCTCCTTGGCGGCGTGTTCGCGGTATTCGGCGATCTCGCGGGCCTGCGCCTCGGTAGAGGTCACGTTGAGAACGTCACCGGCTTCGGGCGTGCCGTTGAGGCCAAGCACCTCGACCGGCACCGACGGGCCGGCTTCCTTCACGCGCTCACCCTTGTCGTTGATCAGCGCACGGACCTTGCCGTACTGCTCGCCCACGACGAAGATGTCGCCCTGCTTCAGGGTGCCGTTCTGCACCAGAACCGTCGCGACCGGGCCACGGCCCACGTCGAGCTGGGCTTCGATCACGGCACCTTCGGCGGCGCGGTTCGGGTTGGCGTTCAGTTCGAGAACCTCGGCCTGCAGCGCGATGGCTTCGAGCAGTTCGTCCAGACCCTGCCCGGTATGGGCCGAGACCTCGACATCCTGCACGTCACCGGACATCTGCTCCACGATCACCTCGTGTTGCAGCAGGTCGGTGCGCACCTTGGTCGGGTTCGCCTCGGGCTTGTCGACCTTGTTGATCGCGACGATCATCGGAACACCGGCGGCCTTGGCGTGGCTGATGGCTTCGACGGTCTGCGGCATCACCGCGTCGTCAGCCGCCACCACCAGCACCACGATGTCGGTCACCTGAGCACCACGCGAGCGCATCGAGGTGAACGCCGCGTGGCCGGGCGTGTCGAGGAAGGTCAGAACGTCGCCACCCTTGGTCGTCACCTGGTAGGCGCCGATGTGCTGGGTGATGCCGCCGGCTTCGCCGGAGGTGACGTTGGCTTCGCGGATCTTGTCGAGCAGCGAGGTCTTGCCGTGGTCGACGTGGCCCATGATCGTGATGACCGGCGGACGCGGCAGGAGGTCTTCCGGCTTGTCGTCCACGGTCTTGATCACGTCCTCGACGTCGGCATCGGACACGCGGGTCACGCGGTGGCCGAATTCCTCGATGATCAGTTCCGCGGTGTCGGCGTCGATCGACTGGTTCTGGGTCGCCATGATGCCGCTCTGCATCAGCGCCTTGACCACATCCGCGACACGCTCGGCCATACGGTTGGCCAGTTCCGCAACGGTGATCGCCTCGGGAAGCTGAACGTCGCGCACGATCTTCTCGCGCTGCTGGCTGCCACCCATCGCCTTCTGACGCGCACGCTCCTGCTTGCGCTTCATCGCGGCCATGGATTTCTGCCGGCCGCCCTCGCCGCCAAGCGCCTGGTTCAGGGTCAGCTTGCCGGACCGGCGGTTGCCGCCATCGCCACCGCGACCACGACCACCGCGGCCGCGCTCTTCGCGCTCGCGGTCGGCCTTGCGCTGCTGCGTCTGGCCTGCGGGGCCACCTGCCGGAGCACCTGCGGCCGGCTTGGCGCCGCCACGGGCCTGCTGACCGGCTGCCGCCGGATCGGCGGCCGGGGCCGCCGCTGCGGCTTCGGCCTTCTTGGCAGCTTCGGCAGCTTCGCGGGCCTTGCGCGCCTCTTCCTCGGCTTTCGCCTTGGCACGCTCTTCGGCCTCGCGCTGCTCGCGCTCTTTCTGTTCCTTCTCGGCGCGCATGCGCTCACGCTCTTCGGCGCGAGCCTTCTCCAGCGCCTCGCGCTGCGCCTGCTCCTCGGCCTCGCGGGCCTTGGCGGCCTGCAGCGCCTTCAGGCGACGTTCCATCTCCGCGTCGGAGATCCCGGCCGGGCGCTTGCCACCCGACCCGCCCGGCACGCCGCCGGAGCCCTTGGCACCACCGGCGCCGGGCTTGGGCACGACCACGCGCTTGCGCTTGGTCTCCACCACGACGTTCTTGGTCCGCCCGTGGCTGAAGCTCTGCTTCACGGATCCCGAACGGGGACCCCCGCCACGAACACCCAAAGTCTTCTTGCCGTCGTTATCGCTCATTCAGCTCTTATCCTTTCCGGCGGCCCCTGCCGCCCCCGGCAGCCCCTGCTGCCGTCGCCGCGTCGGCCCTTCCGACGCGCAGCCCCTTCAGTCGTTGGGCTTCCTCTACAACACGTTTCGTGAGTCCACCAGCGCCAAGCGCGGCGTGTATCACCTTTTCCCTTCCGAAGGCCAGCCCCAGCTCGTCCGCCGTAAGCCAGCCGATATACGATCCCCATTGCGGGGTAGACAGCTTGGTCTTGCCTCGAGCCGATCCATCCTCGGCCTGAAGCAGCACGTCGGCCTCCTCCTTGCCGAGCCAGTCCTTGACCTTCTCGTAGCCCGAAACCGCGCCCCCCGACTTGCGGGCGAGGCTCAGCAGTTCGACCACCCGACGGGCGAGCATCTGCTCGACCAGATTGGGCAAATCGTCGGGCACCGTCACCGGCGCCCGCGCGGCGCGGGCAAAAAGCCCTTTGCCTGCAGCTTTTTCGAGTGCCGCCTTGTCCGACGCCACCCAGATGCCGCGCCCGGGCAGCTTGCCTGCGAGATCGGGCACGACCTGATTGTCCGGCCCGATCACGAAGCGGATCAGTCCGCTGGCGGGCTGCGTCTCGCCGGTGGCGATGCAGCGCCGCTCCGGGCCATCGGCCCGGTCCTTATCCCGGCCGCCCCGACTCATCGGATCAGACCTCTTCCTCGGTCTCGGACTCGTCGCCTTCGCCCTCGACCTCTTCTTCGGCCTCGGCCACCAACTCTTCGGGATCGACCCAGCCAAGCAGGACGCGCGCGGTCATGATGAGGTTCTGTGCCTCGGCGAGATCGACATCGAACTTCTCGAGCAGACCGTCATCCTTGACGCGCTCGCCATTCACCGTGGTCCAGCCTCCGGCCAGTTCCCAGTCGGCGCAGGTGGCGAAGTCTTCCAGCGTCTTCACGCCGTCTTCCGCCAGTGCCTCTACCATTTGGGGTGTCAGGCCGTCGAATTCAATAAGGCTGTCCTCGGCACCCAGTTCGCGGGCATGCGCAAGCGCCTTGCGCGCCTGCTCCTCGAGGAATTCGCGGGCGCGGGTCTGCAGCTCCTGCGCGGTGTCGTCGTCGACGCCGTCGATCACCAGCAGCTCGTCGAGCTCGACATAGGCGACCTCCTCGAGGTTGGTGAAGCCTTCGGCAACCAGCAGCTGGGCGAAGAACTCGTCGAGATCAAGCGTGTCCATGAACAGCTTGGTGCGCTCTTCGAATTCCTTCTGACGGCGTGCCGACTCTTCTTCCTCGGTCATGATATCGATGTCGAGACCGGTCAGCTGCGAGGCCAGACGCACGTTCTGACCGCGGCGGCCGATGGCCAGCGACAGCTGCTCGTCGGGCACCACGACCTCGATGCGCTCGGCATCTTCGTCAAGCACCACCTTCGACACTTCGGCCGGCTGCAGCGCGTTGACGAGGAAGGTCGGCATGTCCTCGTTCCACGGGATGATGTCGATCTTCTCGCCCTGAAGCTCGTTCACGACGGCCTGAACGCGGCTGCCGCGCATACCGACGCAGGCGCCCACGGGGTCGATAGAGCCGTCATAGGAGATCACGCCGATCTTGGCGCGCGAGCCCGGGTCACGGGCCACGGCCTTGATCTCGATGATGCCGTCGTAGATTTCCGGCACTTCCATCTTGAACAGCTCGGCCATGAATTCCGGCGCGGTGCGGCTGAGGAAGATCTGCGGGCCGCGGGCCTCGCGGCGCACGTCCTTGATGTAGCAGCGGATGCGGTCACCGGGGCGATAGGCCTCGCGGCCGATCTTCTCGTTGCGGCGCAGGATGCCCTCGCCACGGCCGATATCGACGATGACGTTGCCGTATTCCTCGCGCTTGACGGTGCCGTTGATGATGGTGCCGTTGCGGTCCTTGAACTCGTCGTACTGGCGATCACGCTCGGCTTCGCGGACCTTCTGCAGGATCACCTGCTTGGCCGACTGCGCCGCGATCCGGCCCATGTCCACGGGGGGCACTTCCTCGACATACTGGTCGCCCACCTGAGGGTCGGCCATGTACTGCTTGGCCTGCTTGACGGTCATCTCCGCCTGGTAGTTCTCGAGCTCTTCGTCCTCGACGACGGTGCGCACGCGGGTGAAGGTGGCGCGACCGGTCTTGCGGTCGATCTTCACGCGGATGTCCATCTCGGAGCCGTAGCGCGACTTGGCGGCGCGCGCGAGGCTCTCTTCCATCGCCTCGATCACGAGGGCGGGGTCGATCATCTTCTCGCGGGCGACGGCCTCGGCCGTTTGCAGAAGCTCAAGCTGGTTGGCAGAGGTGATTGCCATTTTCTTCTTACTCCTCCTGAGCGGCCGCGTCGTCGGCCTGGATTTCGTCGAATTGGTCTTCGTCCACTTCCTGCGCCTTGCGGGCACGCAGCATGTCGCGGATCAGGTCGTCGGTGAGGATCAGCTTGGCGTCGCTGAGCCAGTCGAACTGCAGGCCGATGGTCTGCTCTTCGCCGCCCTCGCCCTCGATGTTGAACAGAACTTCGCTGCCCTCGATCCCGGCGAGAACGCCGCGCCAGCGCTTGCGGCCGTCGATCATCTCCTGGGTCTCGATCTTTGCCTCGTAGCCCTCGTAGGTGTCGAAGTCCTTGAGTCGGGTCAGCGGCCGGTCGATGCCGGGGCTCGAAACCTCGAGCGCGTAGGCGTCGATGATCGGGTCCTCGACGTCAAGCACCGCCGACACGGCGGTCGAGATATCGGCGCACTCGTCGACCTCGATGCCGCCCTCGGGACGTTCGGCCATGATCTGCAGCGTGGCGGTCTTCCCGCTCATCAGGCGCAGGCGCACGAGTTCGAACCCGAGGTCTTCGATGACCGGGGTGACGATCTCGGCGAGGCGCCGGTCGATGGCGGATTTGGCGATCAGGTCGGTCATGAGTCCGGGTCCGGTTGAGCACAAAAAAACGGGCGCGCGGCCCGTCGATCTTTCCCGGTGGAACCTCGGGAGAGACCCGACGTGCCGCTGTTGAAAGGGCATATACGCTCCACGATTCGATTCCGCAAGAGGCAGCGGCGTTCGGTGCGGAAACAACCCCGCTTGCCCGGCCCCTGCGGCAGCACTGTCCACCGCCGCGAGACGCCCTGCCCCGACGGCCCGCCCGGTGCGTCCCGGCACCGCCGGAACGCATGGCGCTCGCAGGCCGCGGCGGCCTCAGCTCTTGGTGTTGCGCCGCCGCGTGACCTTGCGCTTGACCTTGGAGTCCTTGCGCTTTGCCTTGGCCTCCTTTCGGCGCGGCGGTCCGCCGGGGCGGCCTCGGCCACCGGGGCCACGCGCCCGGCCACGCCCGGGCCGGCCCGAGCCACGGCCCTGCGGCATCTCGGCATCCTCGAGCTCGAGCAGGTCCAGCGCAATGCCGCCGGTGACCGGTGCGGCCTCGACAAGCTTCACCCGCACCCGCTGCCCGAGCGTAATGATGGTACCGGTGTCCGCGCCCATAAGCGTTCCGGCCTCACGGTCGAAATGGAAATACTCGTTGCCGATATTGCGCATCGGAACCAGCCCGTCGGCGCCGGTCTCGTCGAGCTTCACGAAGATGCCGAACTTGGCGATGCCACTGATCCGGCCGCCGAACTCGGCCCCGATCCGATCCGAGAGGAACGCCGCGAGGTAACGATCATTGGTGTCGCGCTCGGCCATCATCGAGCGCCGCTCGGTGTCCGAGATGTGCTGCGCGGTCGTCTCCAGCGTCTCGATCTCGTGCTCGCTCAGCCCGTCATCGCCCCAACCATGCGCCTTGATCAGGCCGCGATGTACGATGAGGTCCGAATAGCGCCGGATCGGCGAGGTGAAATGCGCGTAGTTCTGCAGCGCGAGGCCGAAATGTCCGAAGTTCTTCGGGCTGTAATAGGCCTGCGTCATGCTGCGCAGCGTGGCGATGTTGATCAGCTCCGCCTCTTCCTTGCCGGCGGCGTCGTGCAGCAGCTTGTTGAGATGCGCGGTCTTCAGAACCTGCCCCTTCGCCAGCGTCAGCCCCGCCGCGTCGGCGGTCTCGCGCAGGCTCTCGAGCTTGTCCGCCGGCGGCTCCTCGTGGACCCGGAACAGCAGCGGCGTGCGCTTGGCGATCAGGGTCTCGGCGGCACAGACATTGGCGAGGATCATGAACTCCTCGATCAGCTTGTGCGCGTCGAGCCGCTCGACGAAGTTCACCGAGGTCACCTTGCCCTCGTCGCTCAGCACCACCTTGCGCTCTGGCAGGTCGAGATCCAGCGGTTCGCGCCGGGCGCGGGCGTCGCGCAGCGCGGCGTAAGCGGCATAGAGCGGCTGGATCACCGGCTCGAGCAACGGGCCGGTCTTGTCATTGGGCTCGCCGTCGAATGCCGCCTGCACCTCCTGGTAGTTCAGCGAGGCGGGCGAGCGCATCAGGCCCCGTACGAACTTGTGCGATTTCTTGTTGCCCTCCGCATCGATCACCATGCGCACCGCGAGGCAGGCGCGCGGCACGCCCTCGTGCAGCGAGCACAGATCGCCCGAAAGCCGGTCGGGCAGCATCGGCACCACCCGGTCGGGGAAATAGCTCGAATTGCCGCGCTTCCTAGCCTCTCGATCCAGCTCCGAGCCGGGGCGCACGTAATGCGCCACGTCGGCGATGGCGACCCAGATCACGTGACCGCCTTGGTTCTTGGGATCCTCGTCAGGCTCGGCGAAACAGGCATCGTCGTGGTCGCGCGCATCCCACGGGTCGATGGTGACCAGCGGCAGCTCGCGCAGATCGGTGCGGCCCTTGAGCCCGGCGGGCTTCATCGCGTCGGCCTCGGCCAGCACCTTCTCGGGGAAGTCGTCGGGGATGCCGTGCTGGTGGATCGCGATGAGCGACACCGCCCTGGGCGCAGTGGGATCGCCGAGGCGCATCACGATGCGCGCCCGCGGCAGGCCCATGCGGGTGGCGCGCGGGCCGGCCTGCTCGGCCTCGACCAGTTCGCCATCCTGCGCGCCGTGGGTGGCATCGTGCGCCACCGTCCATTCCTTGTCCGAGCCCTTGTCGATTGGCAGAATGCGGCCGCCCTCGGCGCCCTTGCGGAAAATCCCCACGACCTTGAGCGGGCTGGCCCCGATGCGGCGGATCAGCCGGGCCTCATAATTGTGATCGGCCTCGTGCACCACTTGCAGCCGCGCAAGGATGCGGTCGCCGTCGCCAAGCGCCGGATCGGTGGCGCGGGGCACGAAGAGCACCGTCGGCTCGACCCCTTCGCCATGCCATTCCAGCGGCTGCGCGAACTGGTCGCCGTTCTCGTCGGCGGCTTTCATCTGCAGCACCGTGACGGGCGGCAGGCGGTCCGGGTCGCGATAAGTCTTCTTGCGCTTTTCCAGATGGCCCTCGTGCTCCAGCTCCTTGAGCAGGCGCTTGAGGTCGATCCGCGCCGCGCCCTTGATGCCGAAAGCCTTGGCAATGTCGCGCTTGGAGGTGAGGGTCGGGTTGGCGGCGATCCAGTCGAGGATATCCGGTTTGGTCGGCAGTTTGCTCATGGCCCTGAGCTAGCACGGCGCACCGCCCCCGTCATGGCGATTCTGGCGTTTCGTGGCGCAAGGACGGGGGCCGCGAGGAATTTACCGCCTAGACGCCCGGCGGGTTGCCGGTGTCGTGATCGCCCGGCACGTTCAGCGGCACCGCGTGGCAGATCTCGCGCAGCGCGCCCTTCAGCCCTTCCTCGAGCGTCGGGTGGTAGAACGGCATGTCGAGCAGGTCTCCGGCTGTGATCTTCTGGCCAATCGCCAACGCCAGCAGGTGGCCCATGTGATCGGCGCCGGGGCAGAACAGATCCGCCCCGATCAGGCGCCCGTCGGGCGCGGCTGCGTAGAGCCGGGCGAGACCTGTATTTTCGGCATCCACCTTGGCACGGCCCTGATCGGTGTAGTCCGCGCTGCCGATCTTGGCGCTGTCATCGGGGCTGTCACCCAGCATCACCAGCGGCGGCTCGGTGAAGGTGATGGCGAAGTTCACCTTGCGGTCCGAGCGCACCAGCGCCGGATAGGCCACGGCGTTGCGCCCCGCGATTGCCCCCTCGTCCGAGGCCTCGTGCAGCACCGGGCGGCCGGCATTCGAGTCCCCGGCCATGAAGATCGGCGCGTCGCCGCACTGCATGGTCTCGGGATCGATCTCGGGCATGCCCTTGTCGTCAAGCGTGAGACCGGTGGTCTCGAGCCCGAGGCCCTGAACGTTGGGCGGACGCCCCGTCGACACGAGCACCTTGTCGAAGGTCTCGCTCTGACTGCCCCAGTCGATGCGCACGCGGCCATCCTGCTCGGACGGCTGCGGGTCGGTGCCGAGATGCAGGTCCATCTCCCGGGCCATGGCCTCTTGCAGCGCGGCGTGGACCTTGGCGCAGCGCACCTGCGCCAGCGTCTCCTGCTGGTCGAACAGCGCCACCCGCACGCCAAGCCGTGCCATCGCCTGCGCCAGCTCGAGCCCGATGACCCCGCCACCGATCACCGCGAGGCTCTCGGGCAGGTCGTCGAGCTCGAAGATCGTCTCGTTGGTCAGTGCCAGATCGCCAAGATCGGCGAAGGGCCCCGGCACCATCGGGCTCGAGCCGGTGGCGATGATCACCGCATTCGCCGCGACCGTGCGCCCGTCATCGAGTGTGAGCGTGGTGGCGGAGGTGAAGCGCGCCCGCGCCTGCACCCGGATTTCCTCGGGGAGGTCCATGATGCTGTCGCGAGTGGCCTGCGCAAAGCGGTCGCGGTGCTCGCGCACCCGGCGCAGCACGGCGGGGCCGTCGATCGTGACCTCGCCAGTCTCGACACCAAAGACCCCCGACTGCCGCGCGCCATGCGCGCTGCGGGCGGCGGCGATCAGCAGCTTGGAGGGCATGCAGCCCACCGTGGCGCAGGTGGTGCCGGCGAAGCTCGGATCGATCAGCAGCGTCTTGGCGCCGTGCTTGCGGGCGTTGCGCTCTGCCGCAAGACCGGCAGTCCCGGCCCCGATGATTGCTACGTCGCATGTAAGATCCGCCATCGCTTTCCCTTCCCCCGGCCCCGCCGGTCAATCGCTACAGACGATCAACCGGCGGTGTCCGGCAGAGGTTCCCGGCGCGCGGCGGCGTGACGCGGATCAGCTGGCGAAATAGTCGCGCAGGATGCGACTGTAGATCTCCTTGAGCCGCGCGATCTGGTCCACAGGCACGTTCTCGTCGACCTGATGCATGGTCTTGCCGACCAGCCCGAATTCGACCACCGGGCAGTGATCCTTGACGAAACGCGCATCCGAGGTGCCGCCCGAGGTCGAGAGCTCCGGCGTGCGCCCGGTCTCGGCCTCGACCGCCGCGGCGACCAGATCCGAGAGCGGCCCCGGCGGGGTCAGGAAGCTCTCGCCGGAGATCTTGATCTTGACCTCGGTGGTGGTGCCGAACGCGGCGTCGACCTTCGCGGCCTCCTCGCGCAGCCAGTCCGACAGCGCCGCGCCGGTATGGATGTCATTGAAGCGGATGTTGACCGTGCCGCGGCTCTGCGCCGGGATCACGTTGGTCGCCGGGTTGCCGGTGTCGATGGTCACCACCGCCAGCGTCGAGGCGTCGAAATGATCGGTGCCGGTGTCGAGCTCGTGCGAGGCCAGCCGGTCCATCAGCCGCGCCATCGCCGGCATCGGGTTCAGCGCCCGGTGCGGATAGGCGGCGTGGCCCTGCGTGCCGGTCACCGTGAACCACGCCGAGAGCGAACCGCGGCGGCCGATCTTCATCATGTCGCCCATCTCGGACGGGCAGGTCGGCTCGCCCACGAGGCAGACCGACATGCGCTCGTCCTGCTCGGCCATCCAGTCGAGCAGCGCCACGGTGCCATCGGTCGCGTCGCCCTCCTCGTCACCGGTGATCGCCAGAACGATGGCGCCGTCCGGGGGCGTATCGGTGACGAAATCCATCGCGGCGGCGGCAAAGGCCGCGACGCCGGATTTCATGTCGGTCGCGCCTCGGCCGAACATCACGCCGTCGCGGATTTCAGCTCCGAAGGGATCGCAGCTCCAGGCCGCGGCATCGCCCACCGGGACCACATCGGTATGCCCGTTGAAGCCGAAGCTGCGCGCATGGCCCTTGTCGCCCCAGCGGGCATAGAGGTTCGAGGTGCCGTTCCGGTCCACCCGGGTGCAGGCAAACCCCGCCTCCTCGAGCAGCCCCTGCAGCAGCACCAGCGCCCCGCCCTCCTCGGGCGTGACCGAGGGGCAGCGGATGAGATCGGCGGTGAGGGCGACGGGATCGGTCGTCATGGCACGGTTCCTTGCTGTGTCTGCGCTTTGGCTACCGCGATGGACGCGCGAGGGCAAACCCTGCCTCGGGACAGGTCGGGACGGCCGCGCAGCTATGTCACAGGACAATCGAACTGGCCTGTCAGGGCGGCTCGTGCTAGGGCTCGATGCATAACAAGGGAAAAATGCCCGCAGCGCGGCGGCGCTTGGGATCTTGCGGAACCCTGTGTCAAACGACGCCACACGGAAGATCCGGGCAGGCGCACAAGGACAGCGCGCGAGGGCCGCAAGAATAACAATGCGGGCGTGCCACAAAGGAACAGTGCGCGCGTGCCGCGCGACGGGCAATGTGACAGGCATGGGTACGGCAGGGGTTTCTTCACGTCATCGCCGCGCAGGGCAAGGCGCCGCATGAGCTGGATCGCCATTTCGGGCGAGGGCCGCCGCTGGACCGATGACCGCGTCTTCGAGGCCGCGCTGCGTCCGCGCGATGCGCTGTTGGCCAAGGGCTCGCTGCTGATCGAGACCCGGCTTTCGGCCGATGGCCGACCGCAGACCCTGCTGGCCTTCGAACGTCATCACCCGTGGCCCGGGGGGCTCTCGCTTCAGGCGCTGCCCAATGGCAGCATCGTGCTGGTGATGAGCCAAGGCGACGACGCCTTCCACACGCTGCTGCAATATCCCGACGATGCCCGCACCGACATCCTGCGCGTGACTTTCAGCTGGGATTCGACTGCGCGCTGGGGCCAGCTGGCGCTGGAGCGACCCGAAAGCGATCGCACCGCCCTGCGCGAGACCCCGCCCCCGCCGCCGCTTCTGCTCGAGGACCTGTTCAGCATGGTGCGCCGGCCTCAGCTCTGCCGCACTGACCCCGACCTGATCTTCTTCGCCGTGTCCGACGAGGTCGAGCCCGTGGGGCCAATGCCCTCGCTCACCGGCCGGGTGCCGGTCGAGACGCCCGATGGGCCCCGGCCGGTGGCCGAGTTGCAGAGCGGCGACACCGTTCGGACCCGCTGTGGCGAGCTCGCCCCGGTGTTGCAGCGGCTGAGCCGGGTGGTGCCGGCGCTTGGCTCCTTCACGCCGGTGCGGCTGCGCGCGCCCTATTTTGGCCTGAGCCGCGATCTCGTCGTGTCACCGCACCAGCGGCTGGTGATCGGCGGGTCCGAGGTGGAATACCTGTTCGGGCGCGAGGCGGTTCTGGTGCCGGCGCTGAGCCTTGTGAACGGCTTTGCGGCGGTGCGCGAGGAGGGCGCGATGACGCTGCGCTACCATCAACTCCTGCTGCCGGCGCATGATGCGGTGATGGCCGGCGGTGCGGCGCTCGAGAGCCTCTATATCGGGCGTCTGCGGCGCTCGCGGCCGCATCTTGGGGCCTCTCTGCTGGCCGATTGCCCGACCGGGCTTCTGCCCGAGCAACATCGCAAGGGCTACCAGGTGCTGCACCCGTTCGAGGCGATCACGCTGGCCCAGGCGCGGGTGGCCTGATCGGCGCGGGCAGAAGATTTTTCGTCCGAAAAATCTTGGGCGACCTCAAGCCTTGTCGAAGAACGGGGTGACCTGCGCGACGATGACGGAATTCTCCTCGAGCGCGCGCGCCATGAGTTCCTGCTCGTCAGCCTCGATCTCGTGGCCCTGCGCCCGGCGCTCTTCCTCGGTGCCGTAGCCGGTCACATCGAGCGGCGACAGATCGGCCTGCTTGAGGATCGCAACGGTCTCGCGCACCGCCTCGGCCTCATCGACTCCGCTGGCGTAGCACATCAGCGCAGCCCCGGTGGACTTGTCGGGCAGGCCGTCGCCGGCCTTGCGGCCGACCTCGACCAAAAGGGTGTAGACCTGCTGTCTCGATGGTTTCTTGCTGGCCATGCCTGACGTCTCCCGCGTTTCGGGCGGGATGCGGCAGGCATGGCCGCGAGTCAAGCCCTGCTCGGACCGAGCCTCAGGGCGCGAAGAGCTCGACCGCCACGGCGCAGCAGTAGATCAGGATGAGAAGCACCGACTCGATGCCGATCCGCGCCGGACCTTCGCGCTGACGCAGGATCAGGCCGCCGAGCAGGATGGCGGTCATCAGCATGCCGGTCGCCAGCCAGTAGAGATCGGTCTCGCCCACCGCCTGAAAGATCGAGCCGTCGCGATAGGCCACGTCCGAGAACACCAGAAAGAGCGTGTCGAACGTGTTGCCCCCGATGATCCCACCAACCGCCAGCTGCAGTGCGCCACGACGCACGGCGACAAGGGTCGTGACCAGTTCGGGCAGCGAGGTGATGATCGCGGTGATCAGAGCGCCGACCAGACTGGAGGACAGCTCGTAGCGGGTGATGAACGTTCCGGCCACCTGGCTGATGACCCAGCCCGACAGGCCCATGATGGCGACCAGCCCGACGAAGATCATCGCCGGGCGCAGCACCGGGGCGTTGGGGTCGTTTTCCGCGTCCGGCTCGTCCTTGCGGGTGTCAGAGGTCTCGACCGGGCGCCACATCGGGCGCTCGCCGACGATCGAGGACAGCCGCACCCCCCAGAGATAGCCGAGGAACATCACCAGCGAGACCGGCGAGACCCCGAAATAGGCGATATCCGGACCGGCCATGGCGGCGATCGGCATTGACAGCAGGATCAGCAGCATGACCGCCTGGAACAGGTTCGCCGGCTCTGCGGCGGCGTGTTCGAGATTCACGCGCTTGTAGAACAGGTCCGCCAGTCCGAGGAACAACGTCTGCGCCGCTATGCCGCCAACGGCGTTCGACACCGCGAAGCTGGCGTCGCCGCCATAGGCCGCCGTGACCGACACCACCACGCCCGACAGCGAGGTGGCGCCGCCGAGCAGGATGCCGCCGGCCATCGCTTCGCCAAGCTTGGTCCGGTCGGCAATCAGGTCCGCAAGGGTCGTGGCGCGGATGGACGCGGCCACGACAATGGCTCCTGCGAGGGCGAAAATCCCTAGCAGGAGCGGGAGCGAAAGATCCTGCATCAAGAGGTCAGCTTCGAACTTTGCGCACGACCCAGATCAGCGCGCTGGCGCCGATGATGCCGACAATGAGCTGCGGCACCCAGGTGTTGGCCGCGTAGATGCCGAGCAGCGACAGCACGAAGTTGAGCACCACCGCGCCGACGATGCCGAGGATGACGTTCATCAGAATGCCGGTATCGGCCTTCATGATCATGCTGGCGATCCAGCCGGCCAGCCCGCCGACGATGATGGATGCAATCAGGCCGAGACCCATGAGATATACCCCTGTCAGTTCCAGTTCACAGAAAGGGAACATGCGGCGCGCCGGAAGGTTCCGCAGCGGGAGCCTCGGATCGGATTTGCGTCGCCCGGACCGCTGAAATGCAACGCGGCGACCCCGAAGGACCGCCGCGCGGAAGGCTTGGCGATGTCGTGCCGCGATCAGTCGCGCAGCAGCTCGTTGATGCCGGTCTTGGAGCGGGTCTTCTCGTCGACGCGCTTGACGATCACCGCGCAGTAGAGGTTCACGCCGTTCTTCGACGGCATGGTGCCTGCGACGACCACCGAGTAGGGCGGCACTTCGCCGTAGAACACTTCGCCGGTCTCGCGGTCGACGATCTTGGTCGACTGGCCGAGGAAGACGCCCATGCCGAGCACCGAGCCCTCGCGCACGATCACGCCCTCGACCACCTCGGAGCGGGCGCCGATGAAACAGTTGTCCTCGATGATGGTCGGGCCGGCCTGCATGGGCTCGAGCACGCCACCGATGCCGACGCCGCCCGACAGGTGCACGCCCTTGCCGATCTGCGCGCAGGAGCCGACGGTGGCCCAGGTGTCGACCATGGTGCCCTCGTCGACATAGGCGCCGAGGTTCACGAAGGACGGCATCAGCACCACGCCCGGCGCGATATAGGCCGACTTGCGCACCACGCAGTTCGGCACCGCGCGGAAGCCCGCGGCCTTCCATTCGCTGTCGCCCCAGCCCTTGAACTTGCTGTCGACCTTGTCCCACCAGCCGCTGCCCTGCGGGCCGCCGTCCTGCATCTCCATGTCCTTGATGCGGAAGCCGAGCAGAACCGCCTTCTTGGCCCACTGGTTGACGTGCCAGTTGCCGTCATCCAGCTTTTCCGCGACGCGCAGCGTGCCGCTGTCAAGCGCGTGGAGCGTGGCCTCGATGGCCTCTCGGGTTTCGCCCCCGGTCGACGGGGTGATGGTGTCGCGCGCCTCCCAGGCGGCTTCGATGGCGGCTTCGAGCTGTGCGTTGGACATCTGTGTCTCCTCGTGCGATCCGGTTTCCAGCCCTATAACGGGCGGCCCGCCTTACGGCAACGCATCCCGAGGTCGCCCTTCGCAGGAAAGGATGAGACGCATGGCCAAGGCAATCCACAGCATGATCCGGGTGCTCGACGAAGCGCGTTCGCTGGCCTTCTACGAGACCGCCTTCGGGCTCACCGTGGCGGACCGGCTCGACTTCCCCGAGTTCACGCTGGTCTATCTCTCGAACGCCGAGACCGGGTTCGAACTCGAACTCACGGTGAACAAGGACCGCACCGAGCCCTACGACCTGGGCGACGGCTACGGCCACCTCGCGGTGTCGGTCGATGATCTCGAGGCCGAGCACGCCCGCTTCACCGCCGAAGGCCTCAACCCGCGCAAGCTGGTGGAGTTCGCCCCGGCGGGCGAGGTGGTGGCGAAGTTCTTCTTCGTAGCCGATCCCGACGGCTACCAGATCGAAGTGCTGGCCCGCGAGGGCCGCTTCGCCTGAGGCCGCCCGCGCCTCAGTCGGCAAAACAAGACCCTGCGATATCGCTCGCAGGGTCCCCTTGTCCGAAGGCATTCCTGGGCGCCGCGAACCCGCCGACCGCGAGGTGACAGGTGCAGGCGGCGACCAGCGTCAGAGATGGCCCCGGAACGCGCTCAGTACCTTCTCGTAGACGTCGCGCTTGAACGGCACGATCTGGCCCACGACCTCGTCCGCCGCCAGCCAGCGCCAAGTCGAGAACTCGGGATGCTCGGTGGCGATGTTCACCTGATCGTCACTGCCGTGGAAGCGCAGCAGGAACCACTTCTGCTCCTGCCCGCGATAGCGCCCCTTCCAGATCCGCGGCACGATGTCATGCGGCAGGTCGTAGGGCAGCCACTCCTCGGTCTCGGCCTCGACGCTCACCAGCTCCGGGGCCACGCCGGTCTCTTCCCAGAGCTCGCGCAGGGCCGCGTTGCGCGGGGCCTCGCCCTTGTCGACACCGCCCTGCGGCATCTGCCAGGCCGGCACCTCGCTGTCGATGCGCTGGCCGACAAAGACCTCGTTATCGGCATTCACGAGCATCACGCCGACGCAGGGGCGGTAGGGAAGCTTGGCGATGTCTTCGGGCGTCATGTGGCGGCCTTGTGCTGAAAGAAGAAGGGCGGGGAATTCCCCGCCCTTTCCCCTATCACTCGAGGTTCTCGGTTTCGAGCACCGTCAGCCCCTTGAGGATGTCGATCGCGTAGGCGAGCTGGTAATCCTCTTCGCGCAGCGCGGCGGCCTGCTCGGCCTGCTCGCGTTCCTGCTCGATCTGGCGGATTTCCTCTTCGCTGAGGCTGTCATTGTCGAGACGGCCACGCAGGTCGGCCTCGGAGCGGCTGAACGGGTTCGCCGCCTCCTCCTCGCCGTCATCCGGGCGCGGGCGCGGCTGTTCCACGACGATGTCGGGCGACACACCAAGCGCCTGGATCGAGCGGCCCGACGGCGTGTAGTAGCGCGCGGTGGTCAGGCGCATGGCGCCGTCGCCGCGCACCGGCATCACGGTCTGGACCGAGCCCTTGCCGAAGCTCTTGGTGCCCACCACGACCGCGCGGCGGTGATCCTGCAGCGCGCCGGCAACGATTTCCGAAGCCGAGGCAGAACCGCCGTTGATCAGCACGACCATCGGCTTGCCGCTGGCCAGATCGCCTTCGCTGGCGTTGTAGCGGTCGCCATCCTGCGGGTCGCGGCCGCGGGTCGAGACGATTTCGCCCTTGTTGAGGAACGCGTCCGAAACCTTGATCGCCTGGGTCAGCAGGCCGCCGGGGTTGTTGCGCAGGTCGAGCACCACGCCGTTCACCTCATCGAGGCCGCCGGCCTCTTCGATGCGCTCGGCAAGCCCTTCCGACAGGTTCGGGAAGGTCTGGTCGTTGAAGGTGGTGACGCGCAGCACCACGGTGTCGCCCTCGAGACGGGTGCGCACGGCGGTGAGCGTGATGGTGTCGCGGGTGATGGTCACGTCGAAGGGCTCTTCCTCGCCCTCGCGCGCAACGGTGATCACGATGTCGGACCCAACCGGGCCGCGCATCAGGTCGACCGCCTCGTCCAGCGTCATGCCCAGCACGCTCTCGCCATCGACATGGGTGATGAAGTCGCCGGCCTCAATGCCGGCCTCGAAGGCGGGCGTGTCGTCGATCGGCGACACCACCTTCACGAAGCCGTCTTCCTGCGTCACCTCGATGCCGAGGCCGCCGAACTCGCCGCGGGTCTGCACCCGCATGTCCTCGGCGTCATCGGGGGGGAGGTAGCTCGAATGCGGGTCGAGCGAGGTCAGCATCCCGTTGATCGCGGCCTCGATCAGGTCGCCCTCGTCGACCTCTTCGACATATTGCGCGCGGATGCGCTCGAAGATGTCGCCGAACAGGTCGAGCTGTTCGTAGACACTGCCGGACTTCTCGCTCTCCTGCGCCAGGAGCGGCCCGACAAACTGCGTTGTCGCGACGACGCCGGCGACCGTGCCACCGAGCGCGGCCATCAGAAACTTGTTCATGCCCATATCATCCCTTGTCGCTTGCGAACCACGTGAGCGGGTCCACGGGCCTGTCGCCCTGTCTGACCTCTATATAGAGCGTTTCCGTGCGTCCAGCGCCACCCCCTTCAACAGATGGTGACGGGTCGCGTCCCGCAGCGCGGCCGCCCATCAGCCCCACAGGGCTGCCCGCGGGCAGCACTTCGCCGGTCTGGCCATAGACCACGTCGAGCCCGGCAAGCACGAAAAGCAGGTCGGGCTGGGGCTCGAGAATCGTCACCAGACCGTAGTCGAGCAGCGGTCCGCTATAGCGCACGGTGGCCGCGGTGGGCGTGGTCACGAGCGCCTCGGGCAGGGTCGCGACCACGATTCCGGGGCGGGTGACGCCGGCGGCATCGGCCTCTCCGGCGCGCCGCAGGATCTCGCCCTGCACCGGCATCCCGAGCGCGCCCTTGCGGTCGTCGATGGGCGGCAGCTGGGTGCGGGTCTCGTCCTCGGTGATCTGCGACAGCCCGCTGGCAAAGCCCTGCAGCGTCTCGGTCGAGGAAATCAGGATCGCGGTGCGGATCGGGTCCTCGGTGAAGCGCTTGGGCAGGTCGGTGCGGTCGGCCACCGCCTGGCTGAGCTCGGTGCGGGCCTCCTGCACGCCGGTGAGCCCCTGCTGGAGCGTCTGGGCGGCGCTCTGCTGCAGCGTCCGAAGCGCGGTGACCTCCTCGAGATCCGAGCGCAGCGCTTCGGCCTGCGCGTTCAGCCCCGGCGTCACCGCCGCCAGCATCATGCCCGCGCGCGCAGCGCCCACCGGGCCGTCGGGATGCAGCATGGCGCCCGGTGCGGCGCGCCCGCCCATGCTCGACAAGACGCCCAGAAGCTGGGCGATCTCGGCCTCCTGCCCCTGCAGGCGGCGGCTCAGCTCGGTCTCGCGGATGGCCGCCTCGCGCAGCCCGTCGCGCATCGCGGCAAGGCCCGCCTCGTAGGCCTTCACCGTGGTGGTCAGCGCCCGCACGCGGTCGCGCGCGCTCTCGGCCCGGTCGAGCTGCTCCGAAGCCTCCTCGAGCGCCCGGGCGGCCTCGCGCGCGGCAGCGCCCGGATCCTGCGCCAGGACCGGGGCGGCGAGCAGCGACAGGATCAGCGTCAGCCGCAGCATCAGTCGATGAGACTCGTCCCGGTCATCTCTTCCGGCTGGTCGAGTCCCATGAGCTGCAGCAGCGTTGGCGCCACGTCGGCGAGCCGACCGTCATGCAGCGTCGCGCCCGCAGGCCCGCCGAACAGGATCACCGGCACGAGATTGGTGGTGTGGGCGGTGTGCGGACCGTTGGTGGCGTCGTCCCACATGGTCTCGCAATTGCCGTGATCGGCGATCACCACCATGGCGCCGCCGGCCTTCTCGAGCGCCGAGACGACCTTGCCGAGGCCGTCATCGACCGCCTCGCAAGCCTTGATCGCGGCCTCGAGATCGCCGGTGTGCCCGACCATGTCCGGGTTGGCGAAGTTGGTCACGATCAGGTCGTAGCCGGCCTCGATGGCCTCGACGAACTTCTCGGCCACTTCGGGCTCGGACATCTCGGGCTGCATGTCGTAGGTCGCCACCTTGGGCGATTTGGGCATGAAGCGGTCCTCGCCCTCCTCCGGGGTCTCCTTGCCGCCGTTGAGGAAGAAGGTCACGTGCGGGTATTTCTCGGTCTCGGCGAGGCGGAACTGCCGCCGCCCGTGCTTGGCCACCCATTCGCCCAGCGTGTTGACGATCTCGCGCTTGGGATAGGCGGTGGTCATGTAGGCGTTGTGATCGTCGGAATACTCGACCATGCCGAGCAGCGCCGAGAGCTCGGGCTTGTCGCGCTCGAACCCGTCGAAGTCCGGCGCGCCGATCGCCTTGAGGATCTCGCGGGCACGGTCGGCGCGGAAGTTCATGCAGAAAAAGCCGTCGCCCGCGTCCAGCCCCGCGTAGCCGTCGATCACCGTGGCCGGGATGAACTCGTCGGTCTTGTCCTTGGCGTAGCTCTGGCTGACGGCCGTCACCGGGTCGGGCGCGGTCTCGCCCTTGGCGAGGATCATCGCGTCATAGGCCTGCTGGACCCGCTCCCAGCGGTCGTCTCGGTCCATGGCGTAGTAGCGGCCGATGACGGTGCCGATGGAGGCGCCTTCGGGCAGGCTGTCGGCGAGGTCCTTCACGAAGGCCTCGCCGGATTTCGGTGCCACGTCGCGGCCATCGGTGATGGCGTGGATGATGACGTTGCAGCCTAGGTCGGTGAGCATCTTCACGCCGGCCTTGATGTGTTCGATATGGCCATGCACGCCGCCATCCGAGACCACGCCCATCACATGCGCGGTGCCGCCAGCGTCAAGGACCTTGGCAGCGAAGGCCTTGATGGCGCCGTTGTCGAAGAACGAGCCGTCCTCAATGGCGAGGTCGATCTGGCCGAGATCCATCGCCACGACCCGGCCCGCGCCGATATTGGTGTGGCCGACTTCCGAGTTGCCCATCTGCCCCGACGGCAGCCCCACATCCGGTCCGAAGGTCACCAGCGTGGCGTGCGGGCAGGAGGCGTAGAGCCCGTCCATGGTGGGGGTCTTGGCGAGCTTCGGCGCGTTGAACGCCTCCTCCTCGCGCAGGCCCCAGCCGTCGAGAATGGTCAGGACAACGGGTTTCGGCGTGGTCATGTGGGAGGCCCTCCTGATGCGGTCAGGGCAGGCTTAGCAGGGTTGACGAGGGATGTGGAGAGGACGCAGCGCCGCGCGGTCGGGATGGTCTTTCCGGCAATAGCGTTTTGCCGAGCTCAGGTCGGAAGCACGGGCCGCGCAAGCGGCGGGACGAGCCTTCCGGATGTGCGCCTGTAGCGCTCTCGCCTATGGCCAAGGTCCGATCAACAGAGCAAGCCGCGCAAGCGCCGGACCGTGGGCTGGCGCTCATCCCTTCGAACCTCTCGATTTATCCCGGCCAAGTCCGAAGGACCTCGACACGCGGCGTTGATGTCACCAAAGCGCCAGACCGCCGGGACGGTCCGGCGCTGGCGCGGCGCCCTTCGGGCTTGATTCCGCGCCGGGGCATTGTCCAGACGCGAACAAGGCGGGACGTCTCCGCCCCGCCTGGATCCTATTTCTCGTGAATGCCCTTGAAAGGCGCCTTGCTCGAGGTCTTCCGATCCATGAAGCGCCCCGTCTTGGTGGCGCGCTTCCCCCAGTCTGCGTTCAGAGCCTCACCCCTGCAGCGACTTCACCACGATCTCCCCCTCCTCGCGGGCCTTCATCGCCATCACCGCGGCGTGGGCGCCGGCGGCAGTGGTGAAGTAGGGGATCTTGTCGTAGAGCGCGACCGAACGGATCTCGCGGCTGTCCTCGACCGCGGCGGTGCCCTCGGTGGTGTTCAGCACCAGCTGGATGCCGCCGTCCTTCATCAGGTCGACCACGTTCGGGCGTCCCTCATAGACCTTCTTGACCCGCTCGCAGGCGATGCCCGCCGCCTCGAGGAACGTCGCCGTGCCACCGGTGGCGATCAGGGTGAAGCCCATCTCGACCAGCACGCGGGCGGCCTCGAGCATCTGCTCGGTCTTGTCCGCGTCCTTGATCGACACGAACACCGCGCCCTCGGTCGGCAGATCGGTGCCGGCGCCCATCTGCGCCTTGAGGAAGGCGCGCGGGAAGGAGCGGTCCCAGCCCATGACCTCGCCGGTCGAGCGCATCTCGGGCCCGAGGATGGTGTCGACGCCGGGGAATCGGGCGAAGGGCAGCACTGCTTCCTTCACTGAGAACCACGGCATGTTCGGGTCGGCCAGGGTCATCTGGTCGGCGATCGGCACGTCGCTGTCATAGTCGGTATAGGCGGCGTAGCCCTCGCGCATCGGGAAGGCCGAGAGCTTCTCGCCCGCCATGATGCGCGCGGCGATCGAGGCGATGGCCGAGTCGGTCGCCTTGGCGACGAAGGGCACGGTGCGCGAGGCACGCGGGTTGACCTCGATGAGGTAGATCTCGTCATCCTTGACGGCGAACTGCACGTTCATCAGGCCGACCACGTTGAGCGCCTTGGCCAGCGCCTCGGTCTGCACCTTGACCCGGGCGATCACGTCATCGGAGAGCGAGTAGGGCGGCAGCGAGCAGGCACTGTCGCCCGAGTGCACGCCGGCCTCCTCGATGTGCTGCATGATGCCCGCCACGTGCACCGCCTCGCCGTCGCAGAGCGCATCCACGTCGAGCTCGACGGCACCGTCGAGATAGCTGTCGAGCAGCACCGGGCTGTCGCCCGAGACCACCACGGCCTCTTTGATGTAGCGCTCGAGATGGGCCATGTCGCGGACGATCTCCATCGCCCGGCCGCCCAGCACGTAGGACGGGCGGATCACCAGCGGGAAGCCGATGCTGTCGGCGATGGCCAGCGCCTGCGCGTCGGTCGAGGCGATGCCATTCTTCGGCTGCTTGAGCTCGAGCTCGTTCACCAGCGCCTGGAAGCGCTCGCGGTCCTCGGCGAGGTCGATGGCGTCGGGCGTGGTGCCGAGGATCGGGATGCCCTCGGCCTCGAGCGCGTTGGCAAGCTTCAGCGGCGTCTGGCCGCCGAACTGCACGATGACGCCGTGCAGGGTGCCGTTGGACTGCTCGACCCGCAGGATCTCCATCACGTGCTCGAAGGTGAGCGGCTCGAAATACAGCCGGTCCGAGGTGTCGTAGTCGGTCGACACGGTCTCGGGGTTGCAGTTGATCATGATGGTCTCGTAGCCCGCGGCGGTGAGCGCGAAGCAGGCGTGACAGCAGCAGTAGTCGAACTCGATGCCCTGACCGATCCGGTTCGGACCACCGCCGAGGATGACGACCTTCTTCTTGTCAGAGGGCCGCGCCTCGCATTCCACCTCGCCCATCATCGGCTCTTCGTAGGTGGAGTACATGTAGGGCGTCTGGGCCTCGAACTCGGCGGCGCAGGTGTCGATACGCTTGAACACGGCCGTCACGCCAAGCCCGGTGCGGCGGCTGCGCACGTCCTTCTCGGAGAAGCCGGTGAGCTTGGCGAGGCGGGCATCGGTGAAGCCCATCATCTTGAGCTGGCGCATGCCCTCTTCGGTCTGCGGCAGACCGTTGGCGCGCACCTCCTCCTCGGCCTCGACGATCTCGCGGATGCGGTCGAGGAACCACGGGTCGAACATGGTGACGCCGTGGATCTCATCATTCGAAAGCCCGTGGCGCATGGCCTGCGCGATGGTGCGGAGCCGGTCCGGGGTCTGCTGGCTGATCGCCTTGATGACGGCGGATTTCTCCGGCGCGCCCTCGATCTCGATCTCGTCAAAGCCGGTGAGGCCGGATTCCATCGACGCCAGCGCCTTCTGCATCGACTCGTGGATCGTGCGGCCGATCGACATCGCCTCGCCCACCGACTTCATCGCGGTGGTGAGGTAGGGCTCGGCCCCCGCGAACTTCTCGAAGGCGAATTTCGGGATCTTGGTGACGACGTAGTCGATGGTCGGCTCGAAGCTCGCCGGGGTCACCTTGGTGATGTCGTTGTCGAGCTCGTCGAGCGTGTAGCCCACCGCCAGCTTCGCGGCGATCTTCGCGATCGGGAAGCCGGTGGCCTTGGAGGCCAGCGCCGAAGAGCGCGACACGCGCGGGTTCATCTCGATCACCACCATGCGGCCGTTTTCCGGGTTCACCGCCCATTGCACGTTGGAGCCGCCGGTCTCGACGCCGATCTCGCGCAGCACGGCGATCGAGCCGTTGCGCATGATCTGGTATTCCTTGTCGGTCAGGGTCAGCGCCGGGGCCACGGTGATCGAGTCGCCGGTGTGCACCCCCATCGGATCGACGTTCTCGATGGCGCAGACGATGATGGCGTTGTCCGCCTTGTCGCGGACCACCTCCATCTCGAATTCCTTCCAGCCGAGCAGCGACTCGTCGACGAGGATCTGGTTCACCGGCGAGGCATCCATGCCCGAGCGGCAATAGTGGATATAGTCCTCGCGGTTGTAGGCCACGCCGCCGCCGGTGCCGCCCAGGGTGAAGGCGGGTCGGATGATCGCCGGCAGCCCGACGGTTTCAAGCGCCTCAAGCGCCTGCGCGACGCCTGCGTCGAGATCGGCCTTGCCGTCCGGCTTGGTGGGGGCCGTGACAATGGTGGCGGCCGGGTTCTCGAGGCCGATGCGGTCCATCGCCTCGCGGAACAGCGCGCGGTCCTCGGCCATCTCGATGGCCTCGCGCTTGGCGCCGATCATCTCCACGCCGAACTTCTCGAGCACGCCCATTTCCTCGAGCTTGAGCGAGGTGTTGAGGCCGGTCTGCCCGCCCATCGTCGGCAGAAGCGCGTCGGGGCGCTCCTTCTCGATGATCTTGGCGACGACCTCGGGGGTGATCGGCTCGATATAGGTGGCGTCGGCGAGCTCGGGGTCGGTCATGATCGTGGCCGGATTCGAGTTCACCAGAATGACCCGGTAGCCTTCTTCGCGCAGGGCCTTGCAGGCCTGTGCGCCGGAATAGTCGAACTCGCACGCCTGGCCGATGATGATGGGCCCTGCGCCGATGATCATGATGGATTTGATATCGGTTCTTTTGGGCATGTCTCGACCTCTGACTTGGGGCGTGTTCCGGGCGTTTTCTGCAGGCATGCGACGACGTGCGGAGGAGTCGCAGCTGCCCGCAAATTGTCGTGCGTTATAGACATCGGAAGGCGCGCTGCAACCCCATACCGTTCGCGCTGACACGCCTTCGGGCGAAGAATTTTCGGACGAAAATTCTCCGTGCCTGACGTGGGGGCCGTCGCGGTCCGCGCTACTGGGCGGCCTGCATCATCCGGCCATCGCCTTGACCGCGAGAAAGGTAGTCACGGGTCACCGGCACCGCGTCCTGCCTGTGGGCGAGCTGGAGGTGGAAGACGCCCTGATACATCTCCTCGAAAGTCGCTTCACAAGCAACGAGATAGAAGCGCCACATGCGCACGAAGGTCTCGTCGTACATCTCGCGCACCTTGGGCAGTGCCGCCTCGAACCGCGCCCGCCAGTGGTGCAGGGTCGGGCCGTAATGGCCGCGCAGCACCTCGACATCGGTGGCCCAGAGTCCGGTCTTCTCGACCGAGGCCGAGACCTCCGAGAGCGAAGGGACATAGCCGCCGGGGAAGATGTACTTGTCGAGCCACATCGACGTGGGCTGCGGTTCAGACAGGTGGCCGATGGTGTGAATCAGGGCGATTCCATCCTCGGCGAGCAGCTCGTCGACCTTCGCGAAATAGGAATCGAGATGCGGGAAGCCGACATGCTCGAGCATGCCCACGCTGACGATCCGGTCGAAGGTTTCACCAACCTTTCGATAATCAAGCAGCCGGAACTCCACCTTGTCCGAGAGCCCCGCCTCCTCGGCCCGGGCCTGCGCCGTGGCGAGCTGGTTCTCCGACAGCGTCACCCCCACAACCCGCGCGCCGTAATCACGCGCCAGCGTCAGCGCCATGCCGCCCCAGCCACAGCCGATATCCAGCACCCTCATCCCCGGCGTGATCCGCAGCTTGCGGGCGATAAGATCCTTCTTCGCCGCCTGCGCCGCCTCGAGCGTCATGTCCGGGCGGGCGAAATAAGCGCAGCTGTACTGCATGTCCTCGTCGAGGAAGAGGCGGTAGAGATCGTCGGAGATATCGTAGTGATGCTGCACGTTCTTCTGCGACCGCAGCGGATTGTTGCGCTGCTCGATGCCGCGGGTCCAGCCGCGCAGCGCCTGCACCGTATCGAACCACCTGGGCATCGCGCCCGATTGCTGGTTGCGGATCAGCAGCGCCATGAACGGATAGAGCTGCTCTGGCGACACGTCGATGCGGCCATCCATGTAGCCTTCACCCAGCGCCAGCACCGGGCGCTGGCCAAGCTCGCGCACGATGCTCTCCTCGGTGAGCCGCACCTTGGCCTCGAGATCGCCGCCCGGCCCGTAGACGGTGATGCTTCCATCGGGCCATGTGACGCCCAGACGGCCCGTCACAACGAGTTTTGCCAACATCTTGTCGAGGACGGTTCTCCACATACCGGACCCCCTTTTTTGCAATGAATTCAGCCAAGCCTCACGCGGGGAAACGCACCGCGGGCATTAACCAAGGTTAACGCCTGCCGCCTTTTCGGCAAGATACCGGCCCCATTCGCTTGACTTCCGGCCCTTCGCGCGGTGTATCGGCGCCTAACTTTCCAGCAGCTTCCAAAGGGCTCCCGATATGCACGCCTACCGCACGCACACCTGCGCCGCGCTGACCAAGGAGAACGTCGGCGAGACCGTCCGTCTCTCGGGCTGGGTCCACCGCATCCGCGATCACGGCGGTATCCTGTTCATCGACCTGCGCGACCACTATGGCATGACGCAGGTGCTCTGCGATCCCGACAGCCCGGTCTTTGCCGAGGTCGAGAAGGTGCGCGCAGAGTGGTGCATCCGCATCGATGGCGTGGTCAAGGCACGCGACGCCGATCTGGTGAACCCGAAGCTCCCGACCGGCGAGATCGAGGTCTTCGTGCGCGACATCGAGGTGCTCGGCACCGCGAAGGAACTGCCGCTGATGGTCTTCGGCGAGCAGGAGTATCCCGAGGAAACCCGCCTGCGCTATCGCTACCTCGACCTGCGCCGCGAAGAGATGCAGCGCGCCATGACGCTGCGCTCGGACGTGGTCTCGTCGATGCGCCGCCGCATGTGGGACAAGGGCTTCCGCGAGTACCAGACCCCGATCATCACCGCCTCCTCGCCAGAGGGCGCGCGCGACTTCCTGGTGCCGAGCCGTCTGCACCCGGGCAAGTTCTACGCGCTGCCGCAGGCGCCGCAGCTGTTCAAGCAGCTGATCATGGTGTCGGGCTTCGACAAGTACTTCCAGATCGCACCCTGCTTCCGCGACGAGGACCCGCGCGCCGACCGCTCGCCCACCGACTTCTACCAGCTCGACATGGAGATGAGCTTCGTCTCCCAGCAGGACGTGTTCGACACGATCTCGCCGGTGATCGCGGGCATCTTTGAAGAGTTCGGCAAAGGCGCCAAGGTCGACGATCCGGCGAGCTGGCCGCAGATCCCCTATCACGAGGCGGCGCTGAAATACGGCACCGACAAGCCGGACCTGCGCAACCCGATCGAGATGCAGGACGTCTCCGAACATTTCCGCGGCTCGGGCTTCGCGATCTTCGCCAAGCTGCTCGAGCAGGACGGCACCGAGATCCGCGCCATCCCCGCCCCCACCGGCGGCTCGCGCAAGTTCTGCGACCGGATGAATGCCTTCGCCCAGAAAGAGGGTCTGCCCGGCATGGGCTATATCTTCTGGCGCGATCAGGGCAACGGCCTCGAGGCCGCAGGTCCGCTTGCCAAGAACATCGGCCCCGAGCGCACCGAGGCGATCCGCCAGCAGCTCGGCCTCGACGTGGGCGATGCGGCGTTCTTCCTCGGCGGCAAGCCCGCGGGCTTCCAGCGCGTGGCCGGCAAGGCGCGCGATGTGATCGGCGAAGAGCTGAACCTCACCGACAAGAACCGCTTCGCCTTCGCCTGGATCGTCGACTTCCCGATCTACGAGAAGGACGAGGAGACCGGCGCGATCGATTTCGAGCACAACCCGTTCTCGATGCCGCAGGGCGGTGCCGAGGCGCTGGACGGCGATCCGCTGGCGGTCAAGGGCTTCCAGTACGACCTCGCCTGCAACGGCTACGAGCTGGTCTCGGGCGCGATCCGGAACCACAAGCCCGAGGTCATGCTGAAGGCCTTCGAGATTGCCGGCTACGGTGAGGACGAAGTCAAGAAGCGCTTCGCCGGCCTCTACACCGCGTTCCAGTACGGCGCCCCGCCGCACGGTGGCTGCGCCGCCGGCATCGACCGCATCGTGATGCTGCTGGCCGGCACCTCGAACATCCGCGAGGTCATCATGTTCCCGATGAACCAGCGCGCCGAGGACCTGATGATGCAGGCCCCCTCCGAGCCGAGCTCGGATCAGCTCATGGAGCTGTCGCTGCGGGTCATCCCACAGGAGTGAGGCCGCACGCTTCGCACTGATGAAAGGGCGCCTGCGGGCGCCCTTTTTCGTGCCCGGCGCTGCGCTCCCGCAATTCTGCTTGCCAAACCCGTCGCCCCGCAGCATCTTCGCCCCCGGGCAGGCGATGGCGTCGCCGGTGCCGCCGAGGCACGCCCGCATCATCATCCGTCCTGCACGCCGGGACCTTGCTTTGCCACCGCGGCAGGGTCGGGTCCGACCCTCCGCGACTTCAAAGGAGGGCCTCACATGGACCGCCCCGCATTCTACCGTTTCCATCAGGGCGACCGCGTCCTGCCATTCGCATCCGAAGAGTATGACGCGCGCCTCAAGGGGCTGCGCGCCAGCATGCAGGCCGCAGGCCTGACCGCCTGCGTCTTCACCTCGATGCACAACATCGCCTATTACTCGGGCTTCCTCTATTGCAGCTTTGGCCGCCCCTACGCGCTGGTGGTCACCGAAACCGACAGCGTCACGATCAGCGCCGGCATCGACGCAGCACAGCCCTGGCGGCGCAGCCATGGCGACAACATCACCTATACCGACTGGGCCCGGAACAACTACTGGCGCGCGATCCGCTCAGTGACCGGCGAGGGCGCCGCCATCGGCTTCGAGGGCGATCACCTGACACTGGTTCAGCGCGACCTGCTGGACGCGTTCCTCAAGCCCTCGGAGACGCTGGATATCGCGCCTGCCACGATGCGCCAGCGGATGCACAAGTCCGCCGCCGAGATCGCCCTGATCCGGCAGGGTGCGCAGGTCGCCGATGTCGGCGGCTACGCCATCCGCGACGCGATCCGCGAAGGCGCGCGCGAGATCGACATCGCCATGGCCGGCCGCGACGCGATGGAGCTGGAGATCGCCAAGCGCTTCCCCGACGCCGAGTACCGCGACACCTGGGTCTGGTTCCAGTCGGGCATCAACACCGACGGCGCCCACAACCCGGTGACGTCGCGGGCGCTGAGACGTGGCGACATCTTGTCGCTCAACACCTTCCCGATGATCTCGGGCTACTACACCGCTCTGGAACGCACGCTGTTCGTGGGCGAAGTCGACGACGCCTCGCGCGAGATCTGGGAGGCGAACGTGGCGGCGCATGAATACGGCATGTCGCTCTTGAGGCCCGAGGCGAGCTGCGCCGAGGTCACGCAGGCGATCAACGCCTTCTTTGCCGAGCGCGACCTGCTGCAATACCGCACCTTCGGCTATGGCCACTCCTTCGGCGTGCTGTCGCATTACTACGGTCGCGAGGCGGGACTGGAGCTGCGCGAGGACATCGACACGGTGCTCGAGCCGGGCATGGTGATCTCGATGGAGCCGATGCTGACCCTTCCCGAAGGCCAGCCCGGCGCCGGCGGCTACCGCGAGCACGACATCCTCGTGATCACCGAGGACGGCAACGACAATATCACCGGCTATCCCTATGGGCCGGCGTTCAACGTGGTCGGCTGAAGCAGGATCTGGGGCGCTGCCCCCGTCCGCGCGCGGCGCGGACTCCCCCGGGATATTTTCAGCCAGAAGAGGCCCGGGGGAGAGCGCCCCTGGCTTCTCTTCGTCAAAAATACTCCCGCCGGAGGCAGGCCGACCGCTGCGGCCGGGCGCCGTCCCGCGATATCGCGATGGCTCGGGCCACCCGGGCGGGAGCAGAGACGCCCGGGCACGGCGGCGCGGGCCGGCTGGTCAGCCGCCGAAATTGGCCATGGCGTCGAAATCCATCGCCTCGAGCAGCATCTTGCGGGTGCCGGCCTCGGGGCCCTCGACCTGCAGAAGGATCCGGTTTTCGATCAGGCCCATGGTCTGGCTGTCCTGATGGGCGAATTTCTGGCGCCCGATGCGCTCGGTCTTCAGGCCCATGGCGCCAGCATTCATGATCATCGCGGACATGCTCGCGACCATCGGATTGTCGGCGAACATCTGCACCGTGTAGTTTTCTCCTTCCGGCGAGTTGTACTCGGCCTCGGCCGCCACGCCGCCCCCCATCATCGCCATCGCCGCGTTGGCCTCGGTGTCGACCTCGCGTGTCCAGCCCTCGGGGGCCTCGGGCAGGAAGGCGCCCAGCGCGTCGGTCTTCATCTCCAGAAGCTTCGAGCGGGCGTAGTCGAGCTCTTCCAGCGCGTATTGCACATCGCCCTCCTGGTAGGCGTCGAGTGCCGATTGCAGCGTTTCGGCGATCTCGTCGGCGGAGGCCGGGGCAGCGAGCAGCGCGAGGCTCGCAGGAAGCGCGAAAAGAAAGGTGCGGATCATGATATCTTGGCCTGAAATGGAATTGCGAACGGCGCAAAGGTGCCCCGCCAGCGGCCCGTCTGGCAAGATGCGGATTTCCCGACCGGGGCCAGGCCGGCACAGCGACGGTTGATTTTCACGCCCCCGGCAGGTCAGGTGAGGCAGGCCGCGCGAGGCCCGCCGGAGGATCCTGCCATGCTGGCACTGTTGCGATTGTTGGGAATCGGCTTCGTCGTGCTGACGGTGATCTATGCCGCCCTGTCGCTCTGGTCGCGCCGTGTTCGGCGTCGCAAGCTCGAGGCCGAGTGGGATGAGGCGCAAGGCCCGGGCGGGCGCGCGGCCTTCGTCGAGGCCGGGCTCGCGGAATACGATCAATCCCTGCGGCGCAAACTGATCCTGGGGGTGTATGTCGTTCCGCTTTGCCTTATTGGGCTGATCGTCTATCTGACCAATTTCCACTAGGAGGTCGTCATGCGCTACGTGAAATGGTCCATCATCGTGCTGTTCTGGGCGCTGGTCGCGGCCTTCCTGCACTACACCCTGCCGCAGCACGACATCGCGCGGATCAGTGACACCTACGAGAAGCGCATCGATCCGGGCGAGAACAGCCTGTTCTGGTCGAACGCCGCCACCGGTGAGACCCTCAACGTCACCGGCCGCGACGTGTTCTTCATCCAGACCCGGCTGAACGATGACGACGTGATGGTCTACCGCAACGAGGATACCGGCTGGGGCTGGCCGCCCTATTTCAAGTTCGACACAGCGAACCTGCAGGCCGAGGCCGCCGATTTGCGCTCCACCGCCGCCGCGCCGCAATGGGTGGTGATCCGGCATTACGGCTGGCGCAACGAGTTCCTCTCGGTCTACCCGAACGTGGTGAGCCTGCGCCCGGTGGACGGGCCCGACGTGCGCATCATCCCGTGGCTCAACATCATCCTCCTGACCCTGCTCGTCGCGGTGGTCTGGGCGCTCTACGTGCGCTGGCGGCGCTTCCGCCAGGCGCGCATCGACCCGGTGCTCGACGACATGGGCGACAATCTCGACGAGGCCGGCGGCCGCCTCAAGGGCTTCTTCCGCCGCAAGGGCTGAGCCTCAGCGCTTGCCGTAGTAGAGGCCGACCACGTGCTCGGCCTCTGCAAAGAACAGCCAGCGCGCGGTGAGTACCCCCGCAAGGTGACACGCAAGCGCCAGCAGGCCGAAGAGATGCGGCATCGGCAGTTGCAGCAACAGCACCGGCAACAGCACCATAAAAACCAGCGCGATGGAGCGCAGCTTCAGCGCGTGGCGGCGGGCCACCACGTAGACCATCTCGTCGAGCAGGTAGTTGCTGCCCGTGTGCGGCGGGAAGAGCGACCGTGGCACGCCCTGCTCACCGAGGCCTGTGGCGCTGGCAAGCGTGGTGCCCGAGCGCGCAAAGCGGCGGTCGCCGTCATACCAGACCCAGAACTGCAATGCCCCGGTCAGCAGCAGCAGGCCGCTGGCAATCTCCACCCGGCCCGAGAGCAGCGCACCCCCGCTCAGCGACAGCGCGATGAACAAGATCGGGGTCGACCAGTGGTACCAGCGCGGCACCGTGCGGAGCTGGGCATAGATCATCGCCGTTGCCGCGACCGTGGCCAGCGACAGCGCCGCGCTCAGCCAGCCGAGCGGCAACTGCGCGATCCCGAAGAGCAGGCCCAGCGCATGGAGCCCGGAGACGCCCAGCGCCAGCGCCGCGAGCCAGGCCTCGCGCGAGAGCCAGCTGGTGCGCCACTGGCGGAACGCCTTGAACGCCCGGTCGCGCCGACCGAGATGGAAGCTCGAGGCGGCGAGGCCCGACAGCGCCAGAGCATAGGCGATGGCGTAGAAAACGAAGGCCACCCAGCCCGTGAGCGGCGTCGGATCGACGCCAAGCCAGATCAAGAGCCCGAAGCCAAGCCCCGAGAGCGTGGTGAACAGGATGATCGACGGCGCCGGGTGCATCAGAGCTTCCCCAGCGTGCGGTCGAGCCAGCCCAGAAAGCCCTGCGGCTCCTCGGCCACCGGCTCGAGGAAGGGCGCCAGGACGTCGGTGTCCTCGCCCCAGCCATCGCGCGGTCGTGGGGGCAGGTACTTGTTGACCGGTTTCGTCCCCTGCTCGGGCATCAGATCAAGGCCGCCGCGCGCCGCGACCAGTTGCGACACATCGCTCTCCGGGTCGGCAAGGTCGCCGAAATGACGCGCCTCGGCCGGGCAGGTGCGCACGCAGGCGGGCACGCGATCTTCCTCGGGCAGGGCCTCGTTGTAGATGCGGTCGACGCAGAGGGTGCATTTCTTCATCACCCCGGCGGCGAGATCGAGCTCGCGCGCGCCATAGGGGCAGGCCCAGGCGCAGAGGCCACAGCCGATGCAGGCCTCTTCCTCGACCAGAACAATGCCGTCCTCGACCCGCTTGTAGCTGGCGCCCGTGGGGCAGACCGTGACGCAGGGCGCATCGTCGCAATGCAGGCAGGACTTGGGAAAATGCACGTGCTGTGCCGGGCCGCTCTCGGGCAGCACCTCGTAGCTGTGCACGCGGTTGAGGAAGGTGCCCTGCGGCGCCGCGCCCTGCGGGTCCTGATCCGACAGCGGCGCGCCATAGCCCTGATCGTTCCAGCCCTTGCAGGCGACAACGCAGGCGTGACAGCCGACGCAGGTGTCGAGGTCGATCACCAGCCCGAGCGTGCGCTCGGTTTTTTCGGGCAACGCGGTCATGCCACGCCCCGCGCGCGCGAGGTCAGCTCATCCAGGAGGGGGTGTCGATGGCGTAGACATGGGTCATGCCGCCTCCGACCCCGGCGCAATAGACCAGCGGCTTTCCGGCGCTCTGAGCCGCCAGCGCGCCAAGGCGCCAGGCTTCGTCCTCGTTGGCCAGAAGCGACGGCTCGGTCAGCAGATCCCAGCCCTCGCGCGCGCCCTCCAGCCGCATCCGCTGCGCCACTGAAAGCAGCTCCGGCTGGGTGTTCCACGCGGGCGGGAAGGCCCAGCTCCAGAGCCAGCTGTGGCTTGCGGCCCGCCACGAGGCGAGCAGTGCATAACGTGCGTACCAGCTGCGCCCCGAGACAGTGGTGAGCTTGAAGAGCTGGCGGTCGGGAAACACCTGCCACATACCGCCCGGGGCCGAGAGTCCGGTGTGCTCGAAAAGATCGGGAAGACGGTCGCGGCAGAAATCCTCGGCCCGCTGAAGCTGCGCCGCAAGCGCCGGGGCCACGGAGAGCTCGCGCGCCTGTTCGCGAAATGGACAGTAGGACCAGATCCCCTCGCCGGTATAGGCGCCGGTCCGATGCCCGGTGGGGTGTGTATCCTGTTCGTTCATCTGCTCTGCCCTGCCGTCTTTGCACGGGGAAGTTGCATGGAAATTGCGGCGGAAGTTTGGCCTTAATTTCGAAACAATGCGCAAATGAGAGGGCACAGGCACACGAAGACATCAACAATCCCCCGTATGGCGGCGGATCGGAGAGTGCATTGGGCCGAAAGCCGGCTGGCTTTCCTCTGGTGCGGCCGACTTTTCCAGTTTCACCCTCAGGTCGAACCACGCCGCCTGCCCGGTCACCGGGTCGGAATTGGCCCAGCGCAGCCCATCGCCGCGCTCGGGCAGCAATTCGTGGATCAGGTGGTTGAGCAGGAAGCCCCTGGTGGCCTCGGGCGCATCTGGATCGAGCGCCCACGCCCCCTTGCGCTTGCCGATGGCGTTCCACGTCCAGACCGTGCTGGGGTTGAGCGCTGCCATGTGCGCCGCCGGCACGGTGATGCCGCCATGGCTCGAGGTGACGCGTACCCAGTCGCCATCCTGCAGCCCGAGCTTCTGCCACCAGTAGGTCGGCAGGTAGAGCGGGTTCTGGCCGTGGATCTGGCGCAGCCACGCGTTCTGGCTGCCCCAGGAATGATACATCGCCATCGGGCGCTGGGTCAGCGCATGGACGGGGAACTCGGCCGGATCCTCGACTGCATCCGAGAGCGGCGCGTACCAGATCGGCAGAGGGTCGAGCGTGGCGCAGATGCGCCCCCGCAGGTGCTCGGGCGGCTGCTGAGGCCCGTGCCCCTCTGCGGCCAGCTGGAAGCGCCGCAGCGGCTCGCACCAGAGCTGGATCAGGTAGGGCTGCGGTGTCTCCGCGAGGCCGAATTCCACCGCCCAGTCTTGGTAGGCACGGTTCCAAGGCTTGTAATAGGCGGCCTCCGGCGGGACATGCGCGGTGAAGAAGCCACCATTGGCGATGTAGCTCTCGAGCTGCGCCGCGTTCGGCTCTCCACGCCCGTGGGTCAGCCCGGTCGGCCCCATGCGCCATCCGGCCAGCGGCCCGATGCCGGGCTTGCGCTCGTGGTTGGTGATGTAGTCGGCGTAATCGGCATAGCGGGCCGAGCCATCCGGCTCGGTCATGCCCGGAAGGCCCAGCCGCGCGCCAAGGTCGAGCAGCACCGACTGGAAGGGCCGCACGTCACGGTCGGGCGTCAGCACCGGCCAGCGGATCGCGTCCGCCGCTGCGTCGGGCTCCGAGATCGGCCTATCAAGCAGAGAAATGCAGTCGTGGCGCTCGAGATAGGTGGTGTCGGGCAGGATCAGGTCGGCATAGGCCACCATCTCCGAGCTGTAGGCGTCGGAGTAGATGATGCGCGGGATGATGTAGTCGCCGTCCTCGTCCTGCGCGGTGAGCATCTCCATGGTGCCGCGCGTGTTCATCGCCGAGTTCCACGCCATGTTGGCCATGTAGAGAAATAGCGTGTCGATGCGGTAGGGATCGCCCGCAGCGGCGTTCGAGATCACCATGTGCATGAGCCCGTGCGGCGAGAGCGGGTTCTCCCAGGTGAAGGCCTTGTCGATCCGCGCCGCGCTGCCGTCGTCCTGCAGCGCCAGATCCTCCGGCCCCTGCGGGTAGCCCAAATGCGGGCCCTCCAGCGGCTGGCCGGGGGTGGCGCGGAACTGCGGGCGCGGGTGCGCCTCTGCGGGCTTGGGATAGGGCGGCTTGAAGCGGAAGCTGCCGGGGGTCTCGACGGCGCCCAGCAGGCTTTGCAGCAGGTGCAGCGCGCGGGCGGTCTGGAAGCCGTTGGCATGGGCCGAGATGCCACGCATGGCGTGCACCGCCACAGGGCGGCCCGGCATGGTCTGGTGTTCGACGCCGCGGAAATCGGTCCACGGCCGGTCAAGCACCACCGGATCGTCAAAGGCGGCACGCGCCAGCTCCGCCGCCACACGCCGGATCTGCGCGGCAGAAACGCCGCAGCGCTCCGCCACTTTCTCGGGCGCGTAGGCGGGATCGAGATAGCGCTCGGCCAACTCGTGCATCACCGAGCGATGGGTGACCCCGGCGCGGCGCAGACGCCCGCGCAGGTCTGGCTCTACCCCCTCTCCATCCCACGGCGCGGGCTTGCCGGTGCGCCGGTCGAGGACAAGCGGACGCCCCTCGGTGTCGCGCAGGAAGAGGCCATGCGTCTCGGATCGCGGGTCACTGTCGAGCAGCACCGGCGCGTTGGTGAAGCGGGCGAGGAAGTCGAGGTCGATCTTGCCGGCGCGCAACAGCTCGTGCACCAGCGACAGGATGAACAGGCCGTCGGTGCCCGGGGTGATGCCGACCCATTCATCGGCGGTCGCGTTGTAGCCCGAGCGGATCGGGTTCACGCCGACGATCTTCGCCCCGCGCGCCTTGAGCTTGGCCAGCCCGAGCTTGATCGGGTTGCTGTCGTGATCCTCGGCCACCCCGAAGAGCAGCAGCAGCTTGGCGTGCTCCCAGTCGGGCGCGCCAAACTCCCAGAACGATCCACCCAGCGTGTAGATCCCCGCCGCCGCCATGTTGACCGAGCAGAATCCGCCATGCGCGGCAAAATTCGGCGTGCCGAACTGCTGCGCCCACCAGCCGGTGAAGCTTTGCGACTGATCGCGCCCGGTGAAGAAGGCAAGCTTTTCCGGCGCGCTTTCGCGCAGGGGCTTCAGCCACGACACCGCGGTCTCCAACGCCTCTTCCCAGCTGATCTCTTCGAAGTCCCCCGAGCCGCGTGGCCCGACCCGGCGCAGCGGCGCACGCAGGCGGGCCGGTGACATCACCTGCCTGATCCCGGCGGCGCCCTTGGCGCAGAGCACGCCGCGATTGATCGGGTGGTCGCGGTTGCCTTCGATGTAGGTGAGCCGCCCCTCTTTGAGGTGCACGTTGATGCCGCAACGGCAGGCGCACATGTAGCAGGTGGTCTGGCGCACCTCGTCCGAGATCTGCGGGCTCAGGTCGATGGTCGGCTGGTCGCTCATCCGCTGGCTGCTCTCCTTGCGGGAAAGCTAGGCCAGCGCTCGCACCCTGACCAGTGGCATTGCGGACACGGGCTGCGGCGTCGATGCCACAGTCGGCGCCGGGCTCAGCCGCCGCGCCCACCCTGCGCCGTGCGGCGATCGGGTCCACCTGCCCCCGCGCGCGCCGCATCGACCGCCGCGCCTTGCGTTGCAGAGCTGCGCTCGCTGTCCGCTCCCTGCCCGCGCAGCCGCGCGACGCCTGCGCGCAGATGCTCTGCCACGGTCCGGCCCCACGCGTCCCAGTTGAGATGGTCCTCGAATTCCTGCCGCGCGCTCCGCGCCAGCGCATCGTACTCCTCCGGCGCCTCGAGATAGCGCTCGATCAGCGCCGCGAACTCCGGCGGTCCGCTCTTTGGCGGCAGCGCGTGACCGTTGACACCGTCGCGCACCGGCACGCCGCCGACGTTCAGGCAGAGCGATGGGAGTTTGTAGGCCGACGCCTCGCAGAAGGCGAACCCGTAGCTTTCGTAGGACGGCTGGACAAGGAAATGCGCCTCGGCAAAGACCTGCTCGAACACCGACATCTCGTCGGGCTTGGCCTTGTCGAGCTGCGGATACACCGTGACCCATTCGTTGCGATGGAAGTCCGGCGGTTCGCAGCCGATCACCGTCAGGCGCGCATCGACGCCGCGCCCGCGCAGGAGCTTCATCGTATCGAAGGCGATCGGTCCGCCCTTGGCGAACCAGTCCCGCCCGATCAGCAGCAGCCGCAGCGGCAAGCCGCGCCCCAAGGTCGACGGGCGGACCGACGGCACGGTCTTGATCCCGGCGCCCCACGGCACCATGAGCGATCGTTCCGGATCGAGCCCGTAGCGGTCGTCGGCAGCGGTCTTGAGCCATTGCGAGGGCCAGAACATCAAATCGGTGCTGCGAAACACCTCGGCCTCGCAGCGCTCGACCCAGCTGTCGAGCGCCCGTCCGCCCGGATACCTGGACTCGAACTGTGCCCCGATCTCGGACTTCCGGTAGATCGTCTGAGTCGCATCCGAGGAAAACGCGGTGACCAGCGGATAGGGCGGTCTTACCCGATGCAGCGCGTGAAACGCGTAGGTGCCGAAAAGCACATCATAGCGCCCACGCGACAGCTCTGACCGGACCTTGCGGGCGATCACCGGGGCCAGCGCCAGATGCAGCCGCCAGCGCAGCCGCATCTGCATCGGGTAGGACAGGCGCGCGATCCCGCGCCGCACCGGCTCGGCCAATCCCCAGCTGCTGGAGAGGATCGTCACCTCGCCGGCATGGCGCTGCAGCGCATGGTACATGTGGGCGTTGCCGCCCGAATACATGAACCTGTCGAGCGGGGAAAAATCGCAGAGATAGGCGATCTTCAAACGCTGCTCACTCACCACTGACCTCCCGGGTCTCTCTCATACCACCTTGGCAGATGCCGGTGCAATCTGGCCGAAAGGTGTCGCGTCATGGACCATTGCGTAGCATCTGACCGGCTGTGCCATATCTGCCAGCCCGCTGCCTCGCCGCCATCCCGGAGGGCGACAAGCGCCGGCCCCGCTGCTATGGTCGCCCTGCAATCCGGGGCATGTGGGGGTCACGGAGCGCCGCGTAACGATCTGCGAAGCACGAGTATGCCGAACCCTCTCGCCTACCTCATGCTGGCCCTCTGGCCGGTGGTGACGATCGCCCTGTTCCGACGCCTGCCGGCGGATCGGGCGCTGATCCTGTCGCTGATGCTCGGCTACCTGTTCCTGCCCGAACCGCCCGCCGCCTTCGACCTGCCGCTGATGCCGCCGATGTCGAAGCACACCATCCCCGCGCTCGCCGCCTTCATGATCTGTCTGGTCAAGTTCGGACCGCAGGGCCTGCTGATCCCGCAATCCCGACTGGCGCGCGTGCTGCTTGGCGTGTTCATCTTCATCCCGATCCTGACCACCCTGACCAATACCGAGCCGGTGTTTTACGGCCAGGTCGGCCTGCCCGGCCTCGGCATCAAGGACGCCATCGCCCTGATGCTGCAACAGGCTATGCTTGTGATGCCCTTCCTGATGGCGCGCCAGTACCTCGCCGACGGCGGCTCGCAACGCTATTTCCTCGTCGCGCTGATGGTCTGCGGGCTGATCTACTCGCTGCCCATGCTGGTGGAACTGCGGCTGTCGCCGCAGCTCAACAACTGGATCTACGGCTATTATCAGCACTCCTTCGCCCAGTCGGTCCGCGGCGGCGGCTACCGCCCGGTGGTGTTCCTCTATCACGGGCTCTGGGTCTCGTTCTTCATCATGACCGCCGCCATCGCGGCCTTCGCCCTGTGGCGGCAGGACAGCCGGCTGAACACCCTCAGAACCCTGCTTTGCGCGCTCTACCTGCTGCTCGTGCTGGTGGCGTCGAAATCGCTGGGCGCGCTGCTTCTCGCCTCCGCCGCCCTGCCCTGCCTGCTGTTCCTGAGCCGGCAGATGCAGATCCGCATCGCCCTGCTGCTCGGCCTTCTGGCCATCGCCTACCCGGTCATGAAAGGCGCCAACATCATCCCCGAGGACCGCATCCTCGCCGCCGCCGCCAGCTTCGACGAAGACCGTGCGCGCTCGCTCGAGTTCCGCTTCGGGCAGGAGCGGATCCTGCTCGACCGGGCGACCGAGAAACCGGTGTCCGGCTGGGGCAGCTGGGGGCGCAACCACATCCTCGATCCGGTCTCGGGCGTCATTCTCACTGTCGCCGACGGGCGCTGGGTCATCATCATCGGGGTCTATGGCTGGATCGGTTTCCTTGCCGAGTTCGGACTGCTGGTGCTGCCGATCTTCCTGCTCTGGCGCGAAAGCCGCAACGGCGGCGCCGACCATATCTCGCCCTTCATCGCGCCGCTGTCGCTGATGCTGGCCGTCAACGTCGCGGACCTGATCCCCAACGCCACCCTGACACCCCTGACATGGCTGCTTGCCGGGGCGCTGACCGGCTATGCCGAGCGCATGAAGTCCATGCGGCGTCTGGCGCGAACGACCTCGAGGCGCAAGCTCGAATGGCAATCCATCCTGTGAGGCCCACGCATGGCTGAGACTTCCCGACCCCGCGTCCTCGCCATCGCCGAGGCGGCCAACCCCGAATGGGTGAGCGTGCCGCTGGTCGGCTGGTCGCTGGCCTCGGCCCTGCGCGCGGTGGCCGACGTGCATATCGTCACCCAGATCCGCAACCGCGACGCCTTTCTGCGCGCGGGTCTGACCGAGGGCACCGACTTCACCGCCATCGATTCCGAGGCCTTCGCGCGCCCGATGTGGCAGCTCGCCGAAAGGCTCCGCATGGGCGAGGGCAAGGGCTGGACCATGGTGCAGGCGATCAACGCCCTCAGCTATCCGCATTTCGAGCGGCTGGTCTGGAAGCGCTTCGGCGCCGAGATCAATGCCGGCAGCTGGGATATCATGCACCGCATCACGCCGCTGTCGCCGACGATTTCCTCCACTCTGGCGAAGCGCTGCGCGCGCGCCGGTGTGCCCTTCGTGCTAGGCCCTCTGAACGGTGGCGTCCCGTGGCCCAAGGGCTTCGAGGCCGAGCGACGGCGCGAGAAGGAATGGCTGAGTTACCTGCGCTCGGCCTACAAGCTGCTGCCGGCCCGCGGCGCGACGCTCGAACACGCCGCCGCCATCCTCGTGGGCTCGCGGCACACCGAGAGCGAGATTCCGTCGAAGCACCGTGCCAAGACCCTCTACCTCCCGGAAAACGGTATCGATCCGGCGCGATTCAATCGCACCGCCACGCCCGCGCCCGAGGGGCTGCGCGCCTGCTTCGTCGGACGGCTGGTCCCCTACAAGGGGCCGGACATGCTGCTCGAGGCCGCCGCGCCGCTGCTTCGCGACGGCCGGATGCAGCTCGAGATCATCGGCGACGGCCCGATGATGCCCGATCTCGTGTCGCAGGCCGAAGCGCTCGGCGCCGGCGGCGCGGTCACCTTCCACGGCTGGAAGCCGCACGAGGAGGTGCAGGACATCATGGCCGGCTGCCACCTGCTCTCCTTCCCCTCGATCCGCGAATTCGGCGGCGGCGTGGTGCTCGAGGCGATGGCGCTGGGTGTGGTGCCGCTGATCGTCGATTATGCCGGCCCCGCAGAGCTCGTGGTGCCGGGCACCGGGCTCAAGGTGGCTTGCGGCACCCGCGCCGAGATCATCGCCGGCTTCGCGACCGAACTGGCGCGGCTGGCAGACGACCCCTCCGGCCTGCCGGCGATGGCCACGGCGGCACAGGCGCGCGTCGCCAGCCACTTCACGTGGGCGCGCAAGGCCGCGCAGGTGGCGCAGGTCTATGACTGGGTGTGCAGCGGGCGGCCAGCCCCCGCGCCGAAGGTTTTCTAGGGCCGGACGGCGTTGACCAAAGCGCAACCTTTGCGCCCTAGCGTCCGTCCCGGTGCGGCCGCGCCTTTATTTCGCCCCAGTTGCCCTTGATAGGCAGCCAAGGGCGCGACCCACACGTGTCGTTGTGCCAGTGTTCCCGGAGAACCCGGATTTCGAGTGATGAAACAGTCCGCACCCATGCAAGACGCATCGGACCGTGAAGACCGAAGCCCCGGATCGCTGCCCTATCGCAGCGATATCGACGGTCTGCGCGCCATCGCCGTGCTGGCCGTGGTGCTCTATCACTTCGGCGTTCCGGGTCTCGAGGGCGGCTTCGTCGGGGTCGACATCTTCTTCGTGATCTCCGGCTTCCTGATCGGCGGCATCCTCTGGCGTGAATATGATGCCACCGGGCGCATCTGGCTGCGCCACTTCTACATCCGCCGCTGCCGCCGCCTCGCCCCGGCCTTCTTCACCATGGTGCTGGTCACCGCCGTCCTGAGCTGGGCACTGCTGCTGCCGTTCGAGTTCCGCGAGCTGGGCAAGCAGCTCATTGCCGCGACGATCTATCTCTCGAACGTGCTGTTCTTCGGTCAGGCCGGCTATTTCGACACCGCCTCGGACGAAAAGGCCCTGCTGCACACCTGGTCGCTCGCGGTCGAAGAGCAGTTCTACATCTTTCTGCCGCTGCTCATACTGCTGTTGTCGCGCAACCGCCGCGCCCTGCTGGCGGCGCTGGTGGGCTGCTGGATCGCCTCGTTCCTTGCCTGCGCCTGGCTCACCCCGCCCTACCAGACCGCCACCTTCTACCTCTTCCCGTTCCGTGCGTGGGAGCTGCTGAGCGGTGTGCTTCTGGCGATCTGGGGCTGTGAGAGCGGGCGGCGCTGGCGCGGCCACACGGTGCTGAGCCTGGCCGGGCTGATGCTGGTCGCGGGCTCGATCCTGCTGATCCCCGCCGGGCCGCTGTTCCCCGATCTGCTGGCGCTGCTTCCCGTGCTCGGGACGGTGCTCCTGCTTGCCAATGGCCGCGGGCAGAACCCGGTCAACCGGATGCTCTCGACGCGCGAGGCGGTGTTCTTCGGCAAGATCTCCTACTCGCTCTACCTCTGGCACTGGCCGGTGCTGGTGCTGTCGCTCTACCTCCGTGGCGCATATGCCGGGCTGTGGGAGGCGGTGCTGTGGATGGCGCTGTCGGTGGGGCTGGCGTGGCTGTCATGGCGCTATGTCGAGACACCGGTGCGCCGCGCGCGGGTGCCGGGCTTCGTGATCCTCGGCGGCACCGCGACGGCCTCGGCCGCCACGCTGGCGCTTGGCGCGTGGCTCTATGTCAATGACGGGCTGCCGAACCGCTTCGGCCCCGAGACCCGCATCCATATCGCGGCCTCGGGCGACTTCCTGCAGGACTGGAGCCGATGCCGCACCCCCTCCGAAGGTCCTCTGATGGGGCTGGAGGTCTGCCCCATCGGCCCCGAGGGCGATCCGGAGGTGCTGGTCTGGGGCGACAGCCACGTGCGTGCGGTCAAGGAGGGGCTCGACCTCGCCGCGCATGAGGCCGGCCGCCCCGGCCTGATCATCTGGCGCGCCGGCTGCCCGCCGCTCTTCGGCATTCGCAAGGTCGAGAGCGCGGCGACCCTGGCGCAGGACACCGCCTGCACCAATGCCAACCTGCAGATCGGCCAGAGCTTCCAGCGCCTGCCGAGCCTCGAAACCGTGCTGCTGATCGGCCGCTGGAGCTACTATGCCAACGGCACCGGCATCGGGCGCGACGCCGGGAACACCATCGCCGTGCACCCGCTCGAAGCGCCCACCCGGCTCGACGCCCGGCAATCCGACATCGTCGCCGCGGCGGCCAAGGCCACAGTCGCCCGGCTGCTCGACCCGTTCGACGAGGTGGTGGTGCTGCGCCAGCCGCCCGAGATCGCGCAATACGACAGCCGCCTCGCCGCGCGCGAGGCAGCGCATGAGGGCTGGCCGCTGGCGCGCGAGGCGGTCACGCAGACCAGCATCTCGCGCACCGCCCTTGCCCAGCGCATCGCCCCTGCCGAGGCACCGTGGCGCGCCATGGCCGAGGACGGCGCGATCCGCTGGATCGACCCCTGGCCGCGGCTTTGCGACGAGGGTGCCTGCCACGCGCTGAACGGCGACACGGGCTATTACTTCGACAACAACCACCTCACCAACGCCGCCGCGCTGGCGTTGCGGGACCTCTTCGCGCCGGTCTTTTCCGGCGACCGCGGCACCGGCTCGTGAGCGCGCTGGAGGGCAATTGGGACGTCATCGGCACCGGCATCGGTGGCGGGACGGTGGGGCGGGCGCTTGCCGAGGCCGGATAAAAGGTGCTGTTCCTCGAGCAGGGCGTGCCGTCAACCGGGCCGAGCGCAACGGGTTGATGGAGGATCTGCCCTATGCCGAAAACCGCGTGACCTACGACCCCGCTCGTCCCGGGCTCTTGTCGGTCGAATACACCTATCACCCGAGCTTCTGCCACGGCGCCGCACCTTCCGCCGCGCCATATCACGCGCCTTCAAGGGCCAGCGGCGGGTCTTCCTCCATGGGGCCGGAGCCGTGTTCGAGCAGGAGACCGAGGTGCTGCCGCCGCGCGGCCTCAAGGGCAAGCTGAAGGATCTGCTTCTGCTGCGGCGGCGCAGGCCGCGCCGCCTGGTCTGAGGCGCTTCAGTGCTGCGGCGTGCGGAAGCGCTGCAGCATCGCCGCGAACACCTGCCCCGGCAGGATCGCCAGACATTTCACGTAGCGCGGCAGCAATCGTTTCGGGCTGCTCAGCGCGCGCCACAGCCACTCCACCGCGAAACGCCGCGCCCATTCCGGCGCCCGCGTCTGGGTGCCGGCAAGGAAATCGACCCCCGCACCAATCGAAGCGAAGCCCATATGCGGCAGCTTGCGGCGTCCGGCGGCCGCGAAGATTTCCTGCTTGGGGGCGCCCAGCGCGATGAAGCACAGCCCCGCGCCCGAGGCGCCGATCTGCTCGAAGATCGCGTCGGCCTGTGCGCCGGTCGGGTCGAACCCCATCGGAGGCGCGACGGTGGCCACCACCTCGAGATCGCGCACTTCGCGTTCGAGATAGCTCTTGGCGGCAGCAAGCGCCGGCTGCGTGCTGCCCACCAGCGCCACGCTCACGCCCTGCTTGGCGGCGATGCGCGCGATCGGAAACAGCGCGTCCGAGCCCGGGATCAGCTCGACCGGGCGCTTGGCCAGCCACGACATCCAGACGATCGGGTTGCCGTCGGCGGTGACGAAATCCTGCGCCGCGTAGGCGCGCCGGAACTGCGGTGATTGGCGCAGTTTCACAAGATGGTCGAGATTGATCGTGGCAAGGGCGAAGCCCTGACGTTGGGCAAGACGCTCGGTCACGCGGGCCTGCAACACGGCCCAGGTCGGGACATTGACCGAAACCCTCTCGCCGGACACCTTGAAATCCATAAATCGTCGCATCCAATACACACCCTGCCCTCTGTCATACCGCATAACTGTGGCTGGCGGAGGCCCATATTGTGGCGAATTCCCGTGAACCGTGTCTCGCGGGTCGCACGCGGCGAGGTTTTCCATCTGCGGTGCGCTTTGCCGGCATATCCACGGGACCTGCCGAATTATCGTCAAAATTGTCTGTTCAACGGAAACAACCGGCCTGTTCAGGAGTCGTGAGTAGCATTTTGATGTCCGTTCTTTCCCCTCCCCGCCCCTGCGGGGCCATCCTCGACGCGCCCGACCGTGGGCGCGCCCCATGACCCGACGGATCTCGATCCTCGGCTGCGGGTTCGTGGCCGACCTCTACCTGCGCTCGCTGCAGGCAATGGAGGGCATCGAGGTCGTCGGCGTCTATGACCGCGATGCCGCCCGGCTGGATCGCTTCTGCGCCCACTGGCGTCTCCCGAAGAAGACCTCGCTGACCGCGTTTCTTGCCGATGCGCCAGAGGGTGGGGTGATCCTGAACCTCACCAACCCTTCGGCCCACTACGAGCTGAACCGCGCCTGTCTCGAGGCCGGGCATCACGTGTATTCGGAAAAACCGCTGGCGATGGAGCTGGACGAAGCCAAGGCGCTCTGTGCGCTGGCCACCAAGCGCGGCCTGCTGCTGGCCTCGGCGCCCTGCTCGGTGCTGGGCGAGACGGCGCAGACCCTCGGCTACGCGCTGCGCAAGGGCATCGCCGGCACGCCGCGTGCGATCTATGCCGAGCTCGACGACGGCTTCGTACCGCAAGCCGCCTATCGCAAGTGGCTCTCCGAGACCGGCGCGCCCTGGCCTTACGAGGACGAGTTCCGCACCGGCTGCACGCTCGAGCACGCGGGCTACTACCTGAGCTGGCTGATCTCGTGGTTCGGCTCGGTGCGCACGGTGGTCGCGGCCAGCGCCGAGACCATCCCCGACAAGACCGGCACCGGCCCGATGGCGCCCGACCTGAGCATTGCCACGCTGTTCTTCGAGACCGGCCCGGTGACGCGGCTGACCTGCTCGATCGTCGCGCCGCATGATCACTCGATCAGGATCATCGGTGACAGCGGCGTGCTACGCTGTGACGCCGCGTGGGACAACAGCGCCAAGGTGACCTATGCCAAGCGCATGAACCTGCGCCGGAAACTGGTCGAGAGCCCCTTCCCACGCCGGGTGAAACTGGGGCGGGCGACCCACCCCAAGGTCAAGCGCTGGGGGGCCGCGGCGATGAACTTCATGCTGGGTCCGGCCGAGATGCTCGAGGCGCTTGAGCAGGACCGCCCCTGCCGCCTGTCGACAGCGTTCGCCCTGCACATGACCGAGGTCACGCTGGCGATGCAGAACGCCGGCGAGACGAGCGGCGCCCAGCGCATGACCACGCGCTGCGATCCGATGGAGCCGATGCCATGGGCGAGGTGAAGGGCGAGGCGTGCCGCATCCTGATCACCGGCGCAGGCGGCTTCATCGGGCGCGCCACTGTGGCCGAGGCCCGCGCGCGCGGGCTCGATGTGGTGGCACTGGTGCGCAAGAGCGTCGCCCCCGAATGGGCCGACGATGACGGCGTGACCGTGGTGGAAGCGGATCTGTCTGAGCCGTCGTCGCTGATGCCCCTGCGCCGCGCGCTCAGGGGCTGCGACGCGGTGATCCACGCGGCAGCACATCTGGGCGGCGACGGCGCGGCGATCGAGGCCGACACTCTGGCGGCCAGCCGCCACCTGCTCGCAGCATTGCCCAAGGAGATCCGGCTGGTGCTCGTCAGCTCCATCGCGGTCTACGACATGAGCAAGCTCGCCCCGGGCGACACGGTGACCGAGCGCAGCCCGCTCAACCGCCCGGGCCACGCACAGGACAGCTATGCCGAGTCGAAGCTGGCGCAGGAGGTGCTTTGTCAGGGCGCGCTGCAGCCGCTCTGGCTGATGCGGCCGGGCGCGGTCTGGGGACCGGGCCGGACGTGGCACGCGCTCAACGGCTTCTGGGCCGGGCCGCTGCAGGTCACGCTGGCCTCCGACGGCGCGCTGCCGCTGGTTCACGTGAAACACGTGGCGCGCGCGCTGGTCTCGGCCGCCCTCACCGATCCGCAGGGCATGACCGCGCTCAACGTGATCGACGACGATCTGCCAACGCGGGCGCGGTTCGTCACCGCCCACCGCCAGGCGGCGGGCTGGCCCAGGGCCGCCATCGACGTGCCGTGGACGCTGTGGCTGACCCTCACGCGAACGCTGAAACGCTTCGAACGCCGCCTGCCCGGCCTGCTGCGCGAGCCGGTGCTGCGCGCCCGCATCATGCCGCTGCGCTGGCCCAACACCGCGCTTCGTGCGAGCCTTGGCGGCCGAGACGACGCGCCTTTCGAGGCGCTGTTGCAGCACACGCTGGAGAGCGAGACATGAGCCTGCCCAAGCTCGCCTACCTGACCGGGGAATATCCCCGCGCCTCGGACACCTTCATCCAGCGCGAGGTGGCGGCGCTGCGCGATCTCGGCCACGAGGTGCTGACCTGCTCGATCCGCACCACCGGCGCCGAGCATCTGGTCGGCCCCGAACAGCGCGCAGAGCACGCGAGCACCTTCAAGGTCATCGGCGCGGCGAAGAACCCGCTGCGCCTGCTCAAGGCGCATCTCGGCTGCGCCCTGCGCCCCGGGCGCTACCTCGGCGCGCTGCGGCTGGCGTGGCGGACAGCCCCCAAGGGCTTCAAGGGTCGGCTCTACAACCTGATCTACTTCCTCGAGGCGGCGGTGCTGGCCGACCGCCTCAAGCGCGAAGGCGTCGCGCATCTGCACAACCACATCGCCAAGGCGTCCTGCACCGTGGCGATGCTGGCCAGCGAGCTCTCCGGCATCCCATACAGTTTCACCATCCACGGCCCCGACATCTTCTTCGAGCCGCACCACTGGCGCATCGACGAAAAGACCGCGCGGGCGCGCTTTGTCGCCTGCATCTCGGAATACTGCCGCTCGCAACTCATGTGCTTTGCCGACGCGGCGCATTGGGACAAGCTTCATATCGTGCATTGCGGCATCGACCCGGTGCGCTACGACACCGCGCCGCATACCGGACAGACGCTGCTCTTCGTGGGCCGGCTGGCAGGCGTGAAGGGCGTGCCGATCCTGCTCGACGCGGTGGCCACGCTGAAGGCGCGCCACCCGCAACTGCGGCTTGCGCTGATCGGCGACGGCCCCGAGCGCGCGGTACTGGAAGAACGGGCCAAGCCGCTGGGCGAGACGGTGGTGTTTCTCGGCTACCAAGGCCAGTCCGAGGTGGCCGAGGCGCTGTCGCAAAGCGATGTCTTCGTGCTGCCGAGCTTTGCCGAAGGCGTGCCCGTGGTGCTGATGGAGGCGATGGCGGCGGGCGTGCCGGTGGTCGCCACGCAGATCGCCGGCATCCCCGAGCTGGTGACGCAATGGGAGAACGGTGTGCTGGTGCCCCCGGGCGATGCGCCCGCGCTGGCGCAGGCCATCGAGCAGCTCCTTGCCAGCCCGGACCAGCGCCGCGTGATGGGCGCGGTGGGCCGCGCCACCGTCGAGTCCGAGTTCAACATCCATATCGAGGCCGCGCGGCTGTCGCATCTCTTCACCGCCTATGCCGAGGGCGACAGCCCGGCCAAGCGCGAGGTGCTGGAATGACCCCGGAGATGCCCCCGGTCGACGTGGTGCTGATCGGGCGCAACGAGGGCGCGCGGCTGGTGGCGGCGCTGGCCTCTGTGACCGGGCAGGCGCGGCAGGTGGTCTATGTCGACAGCGGCTCCACCGATGACAGCGTGGCCGCGGCGCGCAAGGCGGGCGCCACGGTGGTCGAGCTCGACCTCGCCACGCCCTTTACCGCCGCGCGCGCCCGCAATGCCGGGTTCGAGGCGCTCGGGGATCCACAATTCGTGCAGTTCATCGATGGCGACTGCACGCTGGTGGCGGGCTATCTCGACCGCGCCCGCGCTTTTCTCAGGTCCAATCCCCGGCTTGGCATGGTCACCGGCTGGCGCGCCGAGATCCACCGCGACGCCTCGCTCTACAACCAGCTTGCCGATTTCGAATGGCGCCGCCCGGCGGGCGAGATTCTTGCCTGTGGCGGCGACATGCTGGTCCGGGCCGAGGCCTTCCGCGCCGTGGGCGGCTTCGACCCGACCGTGATCGCCGCCGAGGATGACGAGTTCTGCACCCGGCTGCGCAAGGCCGGCTGGCGGCTCGAGCGCATCCCCGAAGAGATGACCCGCCACGACGCCGACACCCATCGCTTCGGCCAGTGGTGGACCCGCGCCGTGCGCACCGGCCACGGCTTTGCCCAGGTGGGTCACCTGCATCCCGAGTATTTCCGGCGCGAGCGTCAGCGGGCGTTGGTCTACGGGTTTGCGCTACCGCTCTTCATCCTGCTGGGCGCGCTGATCTGGTGGGGCTTTCCGGTGGCCGGGCTCTGCGTCTACGCGCTGAACTACCATCGCACCGCGCGCGGCCTGATCCGGGAGGGGCTGCCAAGGCGCGAGGCCTACCGGCACAGCGTCCTGCTGACGCTGTCGAAGATTCCGAACGTGATCGGCATGGCGACCTATCACTGGCGCCGCCGCCGCAACGCGCAGATGCGCATCATCGAGTACAAGTGAGGCACGTTTCCATGTCCGAACCTCTCCGCGTCGGCCTGATCGGGGCCGGCTATATCGCAACCTGGCACGCCGATGCGCTTGCCGCCACGCCCTCCGCCACCGTCGCGGCGGTCTGCGATTTGTCCGAGCCCGCCGCCCGCGGCATGGCCGAGGCCTATGGCGCCCAGCCCTTCACCAGCGTCGAGGCGCTGATCGAGAGCGGGCTCTGCGAGGCGGTGCACATCCTCACCCCGCCACAGCTTCACAAGCCGCTGGCGATCCAGTGCCTCGAGGCCGGGCTGCACGTGCTGGTTGAGAAGCCGGTGGCGGAAAGCGCCGAAGACACGCGCGAGATCCTTGCCGCCGCCCAGGCCGCAGACAAGCGCTTCCATGCCGGGCACAACTTCCTCGGCCTGCCGTCCTACGTGCGACTCAAGGAGATGATGCTGCATGGCGATCTGGGCCGGGTCTCGGCCTGCGAGATCAGCTATGCGCTGCCGCTGTCGCCGCTGCGCTCGGGCCCGTTCAACCTGTGGCTTCTGCGCGCGCCGAAAAACCTACTGCTCGAGGTCGGTCCGCACCTGATGGCCTTCGCCGTCGATCTCTTCGGCACGCCCGAGATCACCTTTGCCGAGGCCAGCAAGCCGGTCGACCTGCCCGGCAATGATCCGCGCCCGCAGGCCTTCCGCATCCTCGCCCGCGCCGGCGAGGTCGAGATCACCCTCACCGTCTCGCTGGTCGAGACGCAGGACGATCGCTCGGTGACGCTGCGCGGCTCCTCGGGGCGGGCGCGGCTCGACTTCGCCTCGGATGTGCTGATCCTCGAGCGCGAAAACAGCTCCGACCTGATCGTGAACCCGCTGCGCAAGCAGCTCGACCTCGGCTGGCAGCACCTGCGCGAGGGCAGCGTCAACGCCTGGCGGCAGGCGGTCTCGCTGAACCAGAAAGGTCCCTACGCGCTGAGCTTCCGCGGCATGGACGCGGCGCTTTACCAGGACATGAGCAAGGCGCAGGACGCCCGGTTCAGCGGCGAAAGCGCGGTCACGGTGATGCAGGCGCTCGACGACGCGCTGGCGCTGCTGCCGCCCGAGACGCTGGCGGTGAAGGCCCCGGCGGTGCAGACCCGCCAGCCGAAACCCACGGCCATGGTGATCGGCGGCACCGGCTTCATCGGGCGCGCGCTGACCCGGCGGCTGGTGGCCGACGGCCATGACGTGCGGGTGCTCTCTCGCGGTCGCTCCGGCCCCTTCCCCGACCTGCCCGATCAGGTCGAGACGGTGGGCGTCTCGCTGCACGATCTCGACGGGCTCACGGAGGCGATGCAGGGCATCGACGTGGTCTTCAACCTCGCCAAGTCGATGGACAAGACCTGGTCGGAGGCGCTGATCAACGACGTGGGCGTCGCCACGCGCATCGGCATGGCCTGCGAAAAGGCCGGCGTGAAGCGTCTGGTCTATACCGGCACCATCGCGAGCTACGACATGTCGGATGGCAGCCAGACCATCACCGAGGACACGACCTTCCCCGACGACATGACCGACCGCAACCTCTATGCCCGCTCCAAGGCCGAGTGCGAGCGCCAGCTGATGAAACTCCATCGCGAGCGCGGCCTGCCGCTGACCATCGCGCGGCCCGGCATCGTGGTGGGCCATGGCGGCCCGCTGCAGCATTGGGGCATCGGGCGCTGGCACGGTGCCGGCGCGGTGCGGATCTGGGGGCCGGGCGACAACATCCTGCCCTTCGTGCTGATCGATGACGTGGCCGACGGGCTGGTGCGGATGGCGGCGCGGCCCTCGGCGGTGGGTGAGAGCTTCAACCTGATCGGCGAGCCGATGCTCTCGGCGCGCGGCTATTTCGCGGCCATCCACGAGGCACTTGGCGCCCGCATCCGGGTGAGCAGCGGCAACCTCACCGCCTTCTACCTGTCGGACGCGGTGAAGTACGGGCTGAAGAAATACGCCCTGCGCAAGCACGGCGTGGTGCGCCCGTCGCTGGCTGACTGGAAGAGCCGGGCGCATTTCTCCCCCTTCGCCAACGACAAGCCGAAGGCGATGCTCGACTGGGTGCCCGAGACCGACCGCGCCGCCTTTGTCCGCAAGGCGATCACCGAGGCCAACCTGATCGGGTTCTAGGCTTCGGATCTGCGCATCGCGCCTGTCGCCGGCGGCGGAACATGCATGTCATGGCGGATCTAGCGGAAGGCCGGCCCGTGCGCCCAGATCGTCATCGAGTGGCGCTCGCCGGCCTCGACCGGGGTCACCCGGTGCAACAGGTATGAGGGAAACAGCGTGGCGCTGCCCCGCGCGCGCTCGGCCTCGACGGTGTGCGCCGATGGCATCACCTCGAGCGCGCCGCCGCGATAGGCCCCGGGCTCGGAGAGCTGCACCACCATGGTCAGCTTGCGGCGCGCGGCAAGCCGGCCGTCACCGACATCGGAATGCCAGCTGAAATGGCCCTGCCGCTCGGCCCCGTAACGCGCCACCTGCGCGCTCTCGTCGAAGGCATCAAGGTCGAAGCCATAGACCGCGCGGTTGGCCTGACGCACCAGCTCGATGATCTTTTCCATCACCCACTCGGCGCCGGCGACGTCGTCGAGCCAGACCAGATCGGCGCGGCGCAGGTTGTGATCCTGATTGCGGCCCACGAGCCGTGCATCAGCGCTGTGCGCAGTGCGGGACAGGTCGATGATGCGGTCGCAGTCGATCTCGGAAAAGGCGGCGGGAATCCGGTGAACGGTGAGCATGGGCGGGGCCTTTGGCTGAACAAGCGCCTGCTCTAGCGCGCCGCCGGCCGCGATCTGCGCCATTCGCGACAGGACGGGCGAAATGCGACCTTTTCCTTCGTCCGCCGCAAGGCCATACCCACGGGCATGAGCAGATCCGACCTCGCCGCCTTCGAAGAGATGGCCCAGCGCGCCATCGAGAGTTTTCCCGAACCGTTCCGCAGGAGCGCGGCGGAGGTGCTCGTGGAGGTTGTCGACTGGCCGCCCGAAGACGTGCTGACCGAGATGGAGGTCGACAACCCTCTCGATCTGACGGGGCTTTACGAGGGCATCCCGCTGACCGAGCGCTCGGTGAGCGATCCCTCGCCCTGGCCGGACCGCGTCTGGCTGTTCCGCGAACCGATTCTCGCGGAATGGCGCGACCGCGGCGATATCGCGCTCGAGGATCTGGTGATCCATGTCACCGTGCACGAGTTCGCGCATCACTTCGGCTGGTCTGACGACGACATCGCCACGATCGACCGGTGGTGGGAGTGAGCATCGGCCCGGGCAAAGCCCGGCAAAGGCTCCGGGGAAGCGTTTGAGATGCGAGCGGGCCGAGCCCAGCGCCCGCGTCCCAGCGCGGGCGCGCCGTGCGCAGGGTCGGGTCGCGAAGCGATCCCGACCGCGGCACCCGGTGGCCATGCTTGATGCATGATCGCCACCCGCGTCCCAGCGCGGGCGCGCCGTGCGCAGGGTCGGGTCGCGAAGTGATCCCGACCGCGGCATCCGGTGGCCATGCCGGGCACGCCCGCCAGCGCGGCCCTTTAACCCTCGTGAAACTTTAACCTTGGTGTAACCCGCGCCCCGACCGCCACCTCAGCTCGGATCGCGCCAGCGGTTGACGATGGGATAGCGCCGGTCGAGCCAGAACGCCCGCTTCGACAGGCGCGCGCCGGGGGCCGACTGGAAGCGCTTGTATTCCGAGATGTAGAGCAGGTGCTCGACCTTCTTGGCATCGGCGCGGTCATAACCCGCCGCGACGCAATCGGCGATCGAGCCGTCATCGTCGACAAGGATCTGCAGAATGCCGTCGAGCACCGGGTAGTCGGGCAGCGAGTCGCTGTCCTTCTGGTCGTCGCGCAGCTCGGCCGAGGGTGGCTTGGTGATGATGCGCTCGGGGATCGGCGCCGCCTCGGGGCCCATCATCCACGGTCGCGCATTGGCATTGCGCCAGCGGCAGATATCGAAGACGCGGGTCTTGTAGAGATCCTTGATCGGGTTGTAGCCGCCCGACATGTCGCCGTAGATCGTGGCATAGCCCACCGCCACCTCGGACTTGTTGCCGGTGGTCAGCAGCATCTCTCCGAACTTGTTCGACATCGCCATCAGTAGCAGCCCGCGCAGGCGCGACTGGATATTCTCCTCGGTGAGGTCGGCATCGCGGCCCTCGAAGAGCGGCGCAAGCGTCTCGGTGATGGCGTCGCGGCCCGGGGTAATCGGAACGAAATCGTAATGGCAGCCGAGGTTTTCTGCGCAGGCCTTGGCATCCTCGAGCGAATGCTCCGAGGTGTATTCCGACGGCAGCATCACGCAGCGCACGTTTTCGGCCCCCAGCGCATCCACAGCGATGGTCGCCACCAGCGCCGAGTCGACGCCGCCCGACATGCCCAAGAGCACCTTGCCGAAGCCGGTCTTGCGGCAATAGTCACGCAGGGCCAGCACCATGGCGTGGTAATCCTGCTCCATTGCGTCGGGATGGGTGGTGAAATCGCCCTCGAGCGCACGCCAGCCATCCTCGGTGCGCTCGAGATCGACGTGCGCGATGGCCTCCTCGAAGACCGGAAGCTGCAGCGCCACCGCACCGTGCGGGTTCAGCACGAAGGAGCCGCCGTCGAAGATCTGGTCGTCCTGCCCGCCCACCATGTTGAGGTAGATCAGCGGCAGGCCGGTCTCGACCACGCGGGCGATCATCTTGTTGAGCCGGGTCTCGTACTTGTTGCGGAAATAGGGCGAGCCGTTGGGGACCAGCAGGAACTCGGCCCCGGTCTCGGCCAGCGTCTCGGCCACGTCCTCGTACCACGCGTCCTCGCAGATCGGCGAGCCGATGCGGGTGTTGCCCACCGCGTAGGGGCCGCCAATCGGGCCGCTGTCGAAGATCCGCAGCTCATCGAACACGTTGTAGTTCGGAAGGTGATGCTTGAAGACCTGCGTCACCATCTTGCCGCCGCGGCAGATGATGTAGGCGTTGTAAAGCTCGGTGCCCTCGACCCATGGGCACCCGATGCCGAGGCTCGGACCGTCGGCGCAGTCTTCCGCCAGCGCCTTGACCGCCGCCATGCAGTCGAGCGTGAAGGCGTGCTTCATCGGCAGGTCCTGCGCGTTGTAGCCGGCGATGAACATCTCGGGCAGCGCCACCATGTCGGCCCCGGCGGCCTTGGCCTGCTCCCAGGCGTCCTTCGCCTGCGCGGCGTTGCCGGCGAGGTCTCCCATGGTGGGGTTCAGCTGCGCGATGGTCAGGCGGAAGCGATCGGCCATGTGCCCTGTTCCTTTCAGTCACATCCTCGTGCCGACATAGCAGAACCACGCCGGAGGAAAAGCGGGCCGGGCAAAAGAGATTGTCACGTTGCAGGGGCTTGGATACGGTTCGGGCAGATCAAGGGGGCCATCCGGCAGGGTACGACACATGACACGCGCAGGCAGAAAACTCGCTGCCGTCGCCGCCATTCTGGCGTTCGCCGGAACCGCGCTGGCGCAGGACAGCGACGAGATCATCACCAAGCAGTTCGACGATGGCGGGGTCTACGAGGGCACCTTCCGCGACGGGCTGCGCCACGGCTCCGGCACCTACCGCCTGCCCAACGGATTCGAGTATTCCGGCGCTTGGGTCGAGGGCGAGATCACCGGCGAGGGTACCGCCCGCTATCCCAGCGGCGCGGTCTACGAGGGCCAGTTCGCCAAGGGCAAGCCCGAGGGCGTCGGTCGCATCGTGCTGGGTGACGGCAGCGTCTACGAGGGCTCGTGGCTCGACGGCAAGATCACCGGCAAGGGCGTGATCCGCTACGCCAACGGTGCCCGCTACGAGGGCTCGTTCCGCAATGCGCTGCACCACGGGCGCGGCGTGATGACCACGCCGGACGGCTATCGCTACGAGGGCGACTGGGTGAACGGAATCGAGGAAGGCAACGCCTCGATCACCTATCCGGACGGCTCGGTCTACGAGGGTCGGGTCGCCAACGGCAAGCGGTCCGGCCAGGGCACGCTGACGATGGCGGACGGGCTGGTCTACGAGGGCATGTGGCGCGACGGCCAGCAGGACGGTCAGGGCAAGCTCAGCCTGCCCAATGGCGATGTCTACGAGGGCGAGCTGGTCGATGGCCGCCGCGAGGGGCAGGGCAAGGAGACCTATGCCAACGGCGACGTGTACGAGGGCGAATTCAACAACGACCAGCGGCAGGGCTATGGCAGCTTCACCGGGGCCGACGGCTACCGGCTCGAGGGCAACTGGGTGGCGGGCCAGATCGAGGGGGACGGCCGCGTGACCTATCCCGACGGCTCGGTCTACGAAGGCGAGATCCGTGGCGACCTCGCCAACGGGCGCGGCAAGACCACCTATCCGGACGGCTCGACCTACGAGGGCGACTGGGTCGATGGCGTGATCGAGGGCAGCGGCCGGGCCACCTATCCCAACGGCGTGGTCTACGAGGGTGAGTTCAGCAACGCGCGCTACAACGGAACGGGCAAGATCACCTATCCTGACGGCTACACCTACGAGGGCGACTGGCAGGACAACCAGCGCCACGGCGAGGGCACGGCCACCTATGCCGACGGCGCGGTCTATACCGGCGATTTCCGCGAGGACCAGCGCCACGGGCAAGGCACCATCGTGATGCCCGACGGCTTCCGCTACGAGGGCCAGTGGATGAACGGCAGTTTCGAGGGCGAGGGCATTGCCACCTATGCCAACGGGGACGTCTACGAGGGCATGTTCAGGGACGGCAAGCGGCAGGGCGAAGGCGTTCTGCGCTATGCCACCGGCGAGCAGGCCGAGGGCAACTGGATCAACGGCGTCCTGACCACGGCGACCCCGGTTCAGACCGATGCGCCGGACGAGACCGGCGAGACGGACGAGACCGAGGCCCCAGCGCCGAGCGACAACTGATCCCGAAGCGACGCCGGCCTAGCCACGGCAGCGTGGCACCCCCATGCGGATGAGATCCGCCCCGCTGAGCGTGACATAGCCGTGAGTGACAAAACGCGCCCGGCTCAGGAACCAATGGCGCAGCTGGGGCGGGTAATGTGCCGCCATGCGACGCGACCAGTAGTCGAACCGATCATAGCGGATCGGTTCGTAGAGATAGGTCGGACCGTGAAAGCCGAACGACGTTCCGGACCGCACGCAGACATTCCCGGCACCGAGATACAGCGTGCAAGACGAGAGGCAGTAGTCGCCCCGGATCTCGACCCGCACCCCGCTGGCACGCAGCTGACGCACCTCGGCCAGCCGAGGTCGCAGCCGCCCGCCGCCGTCATCGCCCACCACCCGCACGGGCCCGGCATAGGCGGCGTGTTGCGGCGCGGCCTGACCCGGCATCGCCGCGAGCAGGCCCGCAAGGAGCGTGAGAACGGATAGCATCGGGCCGAAGAGACCGGTCATGGCGGAGAATCCTTTGCGAGGGCGTCGCCAGAGGTCTCCCGGATTCGGTTTAAGAACCGGTTGAGAGACGATTTTGCCGCGCTCCGGGACGGAAACCCCGGCCACAGCCGCGCGCACATTGACGATCGCTGCGCAACGCGCACAAGCTGTCGGCATGAGCGAGACACTGACCGACACCGCTCCCGCGGCGCCTCCGCAACGGGAAAAGCTCAGCCTGCATGACTGGCTGCACGCGCTCTGGGGCACGTGGCAGCGCATGGACGAGCGCAATCTCGGTCTGATCTCGGCCGGGGTGGCGTTCTACGCCTTCCTGTCGCTGTTCCCCGCCATCTCTGCGGTGATCGCGATCTGGGGCTACTGGGCCGATCCGGTGGCGATCTCCGAGCAGATGGAGCTGCTGCGCGAGATGATGCCCGAACAGGCCTATGTGCTGCTCGAGACCCAGATCACCCAGCTTATCTCGGCCAATCGCTCGACCCTGCAATGGGCCTCGATCATCTCGATCGTCGTGGCCCTCTGGTCATCGCGCGCCTCGATCGCCGCGCTGATCCGTGGGCTGAACGCGGTCAGCGAAGCGCCGCACCGCGAGAACGCCATCCGCCGCATCGCGGTGGCCTTCCTGCTCACGGTGCTGCTGGTCTTCACCGCGCTGGTCGCCTTTGCCGCCGTGGTGATCCTCCCGGCAGCGATCGCCTTCATCGGCCTGCCGATGCATGTGGAGATCGCCGTGAGCCTGGTCAAATGGCTGATCCTGCTGGCGGTGGTGTTCTTCGCCATCGCTCTGCTCTATCGCTACGGCCCCAACCGCCGCAGCCGGCGCATGCGCTGGTTCACCCCCGGCGCGCTTCTGGCGTTGCTCTCCTGGGCGGCGGGATCGGTGGCGCTGACGATCTACATGCGCAACGTGGACCGCCTCAACGAGGTCTATGGCTCGCTCGGTGCGGTGGTGGCGCTGCTGCTGTGGTTCTATGTCAGCGCGCTGGTCACGTTGCTTGGCGCCCAGCTGAACGGCGAACTCGACAAGCGCCGCAAGAAAAACGCTGAAATTTCCTAGTCCTCGCGGAACAACCCCAGAGGGTCGGCGTTCTGTTCTCAAGGACGCCTGTTTCGTCCTGTCCCTTCGCGGGCCGTGTCCCTGTCCCGACTATCCCAAGCGGCCCGCACCTGTCCCCGCCCCGCTCTCCCCCCGGAGAGCGGGGTTTTTCTTCGCCCGATGCCCGGACACGAAAAAACCCGACGGGCAATGGCCCGACGGGTGAACCGTGGTCGCCGGTGAGGCCGTTTCAGGCCTGTCCGAAGATCGGCTTGGCGGACACGGAGGTGTCCCCCAGAATATCGAACAGGCGCAGCAGGATCAGCGTGACCGGGATGGCGACGATGCCACCCAGCGGGCCCCAGAACCAGAGCCAGAAGATCAGCGACACGAAGATCAGGAATGGGTTGATCTGCACATGCCGGCCGATCAGCGTCGGCGTCACGAACTGCGCCTCGGTCATGTTGCAGCACAGGTAGATCGCCATCGGCGCAAAGGTCATCAGGCCATCATAGTTGACCACACCCGCCAGCAGCAGCCCCGCAGCGAGCGCCGCCGGTCCGAGATAGAGCACGAAGTTCAGCAGCATCGCGGCGATGCCCCAGACCACCGCCCCGGGCAGGCCGAGCAGCATCAGCGCGGTGCCAACGGCGATGCCAAGCCCGGCATTGACCACCGAGATGGCGGCAAAATACTTCGACACCATCGCCTCGGCATCGCAAAACCGCTCGAGCAGCTTGGGCGTATCCATGCCAGTGCCGATCTTGGCCGAAATGTATCGGTAGATCTCGTTGCGGGTGAGCAGGAAGAAAAATAGCCCGCCGAGGAAGATCAGCATCTGCGCGAGGATCTGCGGGGCCAGGAACATGGCATCCGTCAGGCCCGGGATGTCGGCGGCCTCCTTCTGCTCGCCACCGCTGCCAAGCGCCGCCTCGACCTCCTTGTTCATCTCGTCGAAGCCCTGGATCAGGCCCTGGTATTCGATGAACAGCTTGCGGATCTCGTACTTGATCGAGGGCAACCGGTCGATCAACGTGGTGATGTAGGGCTCGACCAGATAGGCGAGCGCGCCGATTGCAAAGAAGATGCCGATGATCAGCCCCATCGCCACCAGCCCGCGTGGCAGGCCCAGCCGTTCCAGCCGGTCCGCGAGCGGAGCAAAGATCACCCCGGTCACGATGGCCAGCGTCAGCGGCGCAAAGATGTCTTGGGCTACCTTGAGCCCAAATAGCAGCACGCCAGACGCCATGATCACCGTCGAGACGCGCAGCACGGTGTCGGAGACGATGGCTGGCCTTTTCATGCGAGGACAACTTCGGCTGACGGGCTTTGTTCCTTCAGGCTGACTGTATTTCGCGCTACATTGACGCGATACGATCTCGTCCTGCCCGCTGGAAGCGTCAGAAACGGCACGATGCCGGCAAAGCGCTGCCCCGGCGGGGAACCGCGGGCGCTGTCGAAGCGTTGGATGCGGCAACAGGAAGGGCCAGAAGGCATGGATGCGCAGAGTGGACACCAGCCGGTGGGCGAAATCGTCGACCGGCTTGATGCCGTCGTGAAGCGGGACAACGTCTCGCTGCGCGACCTGTTCGAGGAATTCGGCGAGAGCTCGTTCCTCCCCGCTCTGATGGTTCCGTCCCTGCTCGTGGTCTCGCCGCTTTCGGGAATTCCGCTTTTCTCATCGGTCTGCGGCCTGACCATCGCCTTCATCTCGGCCCAGATGCTGATCTCGCGCAAACACCTGTGGTTGCCCGACATGCTGATGAGGATGAAGATCGACGGGCCGAAGGCGCGGACCGCTGTGCAGAAGATGAGAGGGGTCGGCGCCTGGATCGACCGGCACAGCCGTCACAGGCTTCCGGTCTTCCTGACGGCGCCAATGCGGAAATGGCTGCAGCTGCTCTGCATGCTCTGTGGTTTCGCGATGCCGTTCCTCGAGATCGTGCCGTTCTCGTCGTCGCTGCTCGGCAGCGCCGTGACGCTGCTCGCCACCGCGATGCTGGCCCGAGATGGCCTGTTCGCCCTGCTTGGCAGCATCGCGATTGCAACGGCTGCGCTGGTGCCGGTCGGCGTGATCGGGGCGATATAGAGACGAATCTGCCAGAATAGAGACGCCTGGCAGCGTCAGACCAGCGCGACGATGTTCAGAACGAACACGGTGATGAACCCGACTCCGACAAGCCAAAGGAACAACCGCGTGGCGCGATTTCCGTCGCGGCGGTCCTGCGGCGTCTCCTCGCGGTGAACCGGTCGGTCGCTGGCACCCGCATCACCGGGGCCGGCGCGGACATCACGGGGACGGCTCGGGGGGTCTTTCATGTCGGCGTCTGGCTTGGTCATCCAATGGCCTCTTGAAATGTATTCCAAGACAAACCCTTACAGCCCCCTGCCGGTTCCGAGTGACCTCGCGTCTTGGCAATCGCACCAGCCTTCCTCGCCGAACTGGAAACTGCGGGAGCCAGCCGGAACGAACTGCTCGCCTCGCGCCACCATGCGCGTGACCTTGGCCTCGTCGGCGTCAAGATCGAGCACCGCGAAGTCGTTCTCCTGCCCGCGCAAGCGCGTCGACAGTCCGGTGCCGACATGGATCTGCAGAACCTGCGCACCGTGCTTGCGCGACAGGAAGGGCTCGGCCCGCCAACGGTGAAGGTGACCCGAGAGCACCAGATGCGCGCCGCACTCCGCCAGTTGCTCTATGGCCTTCTCGGCCTTGGGCATCAGGCTTTTCTTCACGTCCTGGTCCTGCTCGAACGGGTGATGCGCCAGCACCACGCGGATCGCCTCGTCGCTGTCCGAGAAGATCTTGCATGCGTTGCGCATCTGCCGCCAGCGGATCCGTCCACGCTGCCAACGGTACTGATCGACGGTGTTCAACCCGACCGCCACAAAGCCGTCGCCGCGATGAACCGGGAAGAGGTCGTTGCAGATATGGTCTCTGTACCGCCTGAAAGGCCGCATCAAGCGCAGCCAGAGATTGTCGAGCGAGATGTCGTGATTGCCAGGCACCGCCAGCCAGGGCGCCTCGAACCGGTCGAGGAAGGCGCGCGCGTCGCGATACTGGCTGTTGCGCGCACGCTGGGTGAAATCGCCTGTCACCGCCACGAGATCCGCCTGCGTGGCGTTGACCGCATCGACCAGAGGGTCGAGCAATTCCACATCGGTGCGACCGAAATGCAGGTCGGAGATATGAACGATACGGGTCATTCGGTGGCCCGGCCCTCCGGCACCATCACCCGCAGCGGCGCATCGCGCAGACGGATGCGGATCGGTGTCTCCATCAGGGCCTTTTCGCCATCCCGCGCCACCAGCGTGCGCTTGCGGCCGGTGTGGATGGTGATGTCACGCGCGGTTTGAAGATCGAAATCAGAGCCCTTCTGCGCCGCGCCGCCGGCCAGTTTCAGGGCTGTGCGCACCAGATCAATGCTTCGCTCGCCCTTGGCGGTGAACAGTGCGAAGCGCCCATCGCGGATCGCATCGGCCCCGTCGAGGTTGAAGCGCTCAAGCTGATAGGCGCTGTTGGCCACGAAGGCGAGCGGTGTGCGCAGTTTCATCTCGCGACCATCGAGCGTCAGCCGGAGCTTCAGCGGGCGGCGGAACCCGGTCAACGCCAGAAGCACCGACCAGTAAGCCGCGAGCCGCGACCGGCCCCAGCGATTGTAGATGCTCTCGCGGCGATGCAGGATCAGCGGATAGACTCCGAGGCTGGCATTGTTGAGGAAGACCTCGCCATTGACCTCGCCCAGCGGCATGTCGTGCAACCTCCCCGAGGCGAGCACGTCGATGGCGCCTTCCATGTCCTCTGGAATGTCGAGGCCACGCGCGAAGTAATTGAAGGTGCCCTGCGGGATCACCCCCATCGGCACGCCCGCATCATGGCTGGCGGCTGCCACAGCGGCGATGGTGCCGTCGCCCCCCGCCGCGACCAGCATGTCTGCGCCGCTCTCCTCGAGCGACTTTCGTGCGAAGGCGACCATGTCGTCGCCACTCTCCAGTACCGCGATTTTCGAGGCTATACCAGCCTCGTCGAGCAAGGCAGAGAGACGGGCGCGCCGATCGCCCTCGGCATGATCGCCGGAGCGTTCGTTCAGAATGATACAGACGTTGCGGACGGCAGGCACCGTGACCTCCACTTGAAACCGTTGGTTAACGCCCCGGGTTAAGGCCGGTTCCCCTGCCCAGAGAAAAGGCAAGCCGGGCCGTCTCGCGGAAATTTCAGTTTCGGCAGGGCGACGGAATGGATCGAATCGTCTAGCATCGACCACTCACCGGTGGATCGGAGGAGGGTCTGCCGGGCCTACAGCACAGAGGATACCGACAGAACATGGCTCATAGCCCAGTTCCCCGCAGCGCCGTGATCGTTGCGCATGGCAGCCCGTCAGACCCGGAGTCGCAGGAGGTGGCGCTCCGCGCTCTGGCGAGCAGCGTCGAGGCCCACATGGACGGCTGGCGGATCGGCAGCGCGACACTGGCCGCGAAGGGCCGGCTCGAAGCCGAGATCGGCGAACTCGGGAGGCCTCTGATCTACCCGTTCTTCATGGCGCGGGGCTGGTTCACCGGGCAGGTGCTGGCCAAGAAGGCGCGCGAGCTCGGCCTGCGGATGCTGGAGCCGTTCGGTGTCGAGCCCGGGCTTGTCGCCTGCGCCCGGACCGAGCTGCATGCGCAGCTCGCGCAGAAGGGCTGGGAGGCGTCCGAGACCGCGCTGGTGGTCGCCGCGCATGGCAGCGCGATCTCGCGCACCAGCGCCGACAGCGCCTACGGCTTTGCGCGCGCGCTGCATTCTGGAATGGGCTTCACCGCAACACGCACCGGGTTCATCGAACAACCGCCGTTTCTCAAGGACGTGGCGCAAGGGCTCGGTCAGGCGATCTGCCTGCCCTATTTCGCGCAGCAATCGGGTCACATGGAAGACGATGTGCCCGCCGCGCTCGCCGCCGCCGGCTTCGACGGCCCGATGCTTCCGCCCTTCATCGCCTGGACCGACACACCGGCCCTGATCGCCGGCAGCATCGAGCGGCAGGGCGCCGCGCTCGAGACCGAGGCATCCTGAGCTCTCGCTCTTATCAAACCACGCAAAAGGGCCGCCCAACCGGGCGGCCCTTGGCATTTCCGGCTCGGAACCGGCTGTAGGCGCGCGCGTAGTGCTTCGCCGTCGCCTTTATAATTTCAATGGATTAGATGACCCTTTGCGCACAAAGGATTTCGTGGACTACGCACAAAGGTTTTCGCGGTCAGACCATCACCCGCAACCGCTACTGGTAGTGCCTCATCCTTTCCGAAGTCTACTCTTTTCACAGCGAGGATGGAAGCGCAGTTGCTCCTCGCAGCAGTTTCCCTCTTTTCACGAGAAGTGGCAGAATACACTCATTGGCTGCGCGCGTCAGTTGCGCAGGAGCTTCCTGCCTTGCGACGCGCATCCTCACGCCTTGCGGCGACCTCGCTACCATTTGGAAGAAAAGGGTGGGAAGCTGTCATTCGCTGCGTCCGCACAAAAGGCCAAATCTCTGGATGCCGTCTCTCCAGGTTCGGGTAAGGCACCGTTCGCTGGATCAGCGGGCCGCGATAGCGGCCCGCGGTCAGTCCTACCAGGCGTTGTAGCCGAGGTATTTCCCGGACATCTCGATCTTGACCCGGTCGCCTTTCGGGTTCGCGACCCGCTCGACCGTCATGTCGAAGTCGATCGCGGACATGATGCCGTCGCCGAACTTCTCGTGGATCAGCGCCTTGATAGTGGGGCCATAGACGCCGACGATTTCGTAGAGGCGGTAGATGCAGGGGTCGGTCGGCACGGTCTGCTCCCAGACCTTTGTGGGGCTTTCGACCATGGCGTCGATGGCCTCTTCCGGCAGGTCGAGCAGGACGACGAGCGCCTTGGCCTTCTCTTCGGTGAAAGCGTTCATTCCCATTGCGGCGGAATGCGTCCAGACCGGAGACATCCCGATTTTCTCGGCGATGCCTTCCCAGGTCAGCCCGGCCTTCTTCTTGGCGCGGATTATCAGGACGGTGACGTCTTCCTTGGTGAGGTCTTGGGTCAGTGACAGGTCTTTCATGATAGTCCTCCGAGGTTGGGTCAGCCGACCAGTTGGGCGGCAAGGGTGAGGCAGAGCACGGCGAGGATCGCCGAGACGGACTGCCAGAAACGGACGGGATTGCGTTCGGCCAGGGGCACGTGCCGCGTGGCGCTCCAGGTGGCGCCGGGGCGGGTGAGGTCGGTCACGAACTCTGACAGTGCGTCGTAGCGGCGCAAGGGGTCGGGATGGGTGGCGCGGCGCAGGGCTTCGTCCATCCAGGCGGGCACAGGGCTGTCGTCGTCACGGGCCGGAGAATAGGTCAGCCGCATCTGGTCCCGGCGATTGCTGATGCGTGCGACCTGCGTGCCATAGGGCAGCCGGCCGGTCAGCATCTCGTAGGCGATTGCGCCCAGGGCGTATTGGTCCGAACGCCAGCTGATCGGATCGCCCGAGAAATACTCCGGGGCGGTATATTGGTAGGTGCCCGGAAGGTCTCCCAGCATACCTGGCATTGCTTCCTCCACCCCGGCGACGGAGGTCGAGCCGAGGTCGATGATCTTCACGGTGCCGATGTCGTCTATCATGACGTTCTCGGGCCGGAGGTCCTGATGCACCATCTCGCGCCGGTGAAAAGCCCGCAGGCCGGCGGCGATCTGGCCGATGATGTCGCGCACCTGATCGAGCGTCGGGCGTGGGTTGTCCGTCATCCACTGTCGTAGGGTCACGCCGGGGGCGAACTCTGTCACAACGTAGAGCGCGGTGCGCCTCTCCGGCGTGTCGGCGGCGCGGAGCACATGTGATGAGCTGATCCGCCGGGCGATCCATTCCTCGAGCACGAAGCGACGCAGATAGTCGACGTCGAGGGCGGTATCGGTCGCGGGGATCTTCAACGCGACCCGTTGGCCGTCGGGGGCGGTGGCGAGAAAGACATGACTGCGCGCAGTCGCGTGAATCTGGCGTTCGATGCGGAAGCCGTCGATCACGTCCCCGGACTTCGGCAGAGGCGGCACCGGCAGGCGCGGCGCGTCGATGTCCAGATCGACAGAACCGGTTGGCAGGCCGTCGATACGGACGATCTGCACCGTGAGATTGTCCTGGCTTCCAGCGACGCGCGCTACATCCGCGAGATAGCGTGCAGCCTCGTCGAGGGTCGACGCCTCCAGAGCCTGCCGCAGCTTGGTGGCGGTGATGAACTCGTGCACGCCGTCCGTGGTCAGGAGGAAGATGTCCCCCGGCTTCAGCGGCACGCGGCTGTAGTCTATATCGACGGTCTGCTCTGCTCCCAGAGCGCGGCCGAGATAGCTTTCATCCGCAGACAGGGTGACACGGTGATCTTCGGTCAGCGGCTCAAGGCTCGCGCCGGAGAGGCGACTGATGCGGCTGTCGCCGACATGGCAGATGTGGCCTTCGCGGCCCTTCAGGATCAGCGCCGAGAGGGTGCAGACGCGGCCCGCATTCACATCCTCGACCGAGGTGTTCTGCCCATGGAGCCAAGCGTTGGTGGCAGCGATCACCCGGGTTGCGGCGGTTTTGACCGTCCATGCATCCGGGGTCGCGTAGTAATCGGTCAGGAGGGATTTGACCGCGGTCTCCGCCGCGTCGCGGCTGACCTTCGAGGATGAAATCCCGTCGGCGACGGCGAGGGTGATGCCCTTCAGGGCGAGGCTTGACCCCTCGGGGATCAGCGCGCCGTGGAAATCCTGGTTCTCCGGTTTGGCGCCGGCATCGGAATACTGGCCGATCGTAACCGCAAGGGTCGCGGGGGCGTTGGTATCCTTGGGCATGTCACTCTCCGGAACGGAAAATGGCCCCGCTTGCGCGGGGCCAGGACAGGGAGGTTTATTCCGCGGGGACGCCTGCGACGTCGTCGTTGCGGTTTGCATTGCGCTTCGGGCTTTCGCGGAAGTGCGTTGCGTAGATCATGGCGCCCACGAAGGTCAGGCCACCGACGAGGTTACCCAGAACGACGGGGATCTCGTTGTAGATGAAGTAGTCTGCCCAGGTGAACTGGCCGCCCAGCATGATGCCCGAGGGGAACAGGAACATGTTCACGATCGAGTGCTCGAAGCCGAGGTAGAAGAAGACCAGGATCGGCATCCACATCGCCATGATCTTGCCCGAGGTGGAGGTCGACATCATTGCGGCGACGACGCCGGTGGAGACCATCCAGTTGCACAGGATTGCGCGGACGAAGACGGTCAGCAGGCCTGCGCCGCCGGCAGCGGCATAGCCGAGCGTCCGGGCTTCGCCGATGGTGCCGATCTTCTGACCAACGGCGTTCGGTTCAGCCGAGAAGCCGGTGGTGAAGACAACGGCCATCAGGATGGCGGTAGTCATTGCGCCGGCGAAGTTGCCGGTGAAGACGAGGCCCCAGTTGCGGAACACGCCGCCCCAGGTGCAGCCCGGACGCTTCGCGATGACGGCCAGCGGGGCCAGGGTGAACACGCCGGTCAGCAGGTCGAAGCCCATGAGGTAGAGCAGGCAGAAGCCGACCGGGAAGAGCAGCGAGGCCACAAGGAAGTTGCCGGTGTTGACAGCGATGGTCACGGCGAAAGCTGCCGCGAGGGCCAGAATGGCGCCGGCCATGAAGGCGCGGATCAGGGTGTCCTTGGTGGACATGAAGATTTTGGATTCGCCGGCGTCGACCATTTTGACCGCGAATTCCTTAGGGGTAACATACGACATTTCTCGTATTCCTTTCAGAGAGTTGCAGGACCTGAGGTCAGGCGCCAGAATAAAGGGACGTGTTCAGGTTCAAGTAGATGTCCCGACCGTCGAGACGGACGGGGAAGGTTGCGGACCGGCCCTCATCGGCGCCCTGCGCCGAACCTGTGGAGAGCGAGATGACCCAGTTGTGCAGGGGGCAGGTCACGCAACCGTCGTGCACGATCCCCTGGCTAAGCGGCCCGTTCTTGTGCGGGCAGTTGTCTTCGAGAGCGAAGATTTCGTCGGCGGCGGTGCGGAAGACGGCGATCTTGGTGTCGCCGTTTTCGACGCAGCGGGCGCCCTGTTGCGGGATGTCGTCGATGGTGCCGATCAGGCGCCAGTCGAGATCATTTTGAGACATGGCATTCATTCTGCGGGCTCCATCTTGGTGGTTGCGGGCTTGCCGAAGACGGCCATCGGGTTGAACTCGTGCTTGTCGACGCCAGAGACGCGCTCGGACCAGGGATCGGTCTGGGAGTTTTCCTGGGAGATGACGAAGCGGTCGTAGTAGGCGCGGCGCGAGGCGAGATCGTCGAAGATCGCGGCCTTCACGGTGTCGTAGCCGACGCGGTCTGCCCACTTGTAGACCCGCTCAAGGTAGAAGCCCTGCTCGCGATACATCTGGGTCAGGGCGCCCGCGATCTCGAGGACCTCTTCCTCGGTCTTCACGGTGCCCAGCTCCGTCGTGCCCTGAATGTGCAGGCCCGCCGCGCCGCCGTAGACGATCTGATAGCCGCTATCGACGCAGATCACGCCAATGTCCTTGCAGGTGGCTTCCGCGCAGTTCCGCGGGCAGCCGGTCACGGCCAGCTTGACCTTCGCGGGCGTCCACGATCCCCAGAGGAACTTCTCGAGCTTGATGCCGAGGCCGGTGCTGTCCTGCGTCCCGAAGCGGCACCAGGTCGACCCGACGCAGGTCTTCACCGTGCGCAGACCCTTGGCATAGGCGTGGCCGGAAACGAGGCCCGCGTCGTTCAGATCAGACCAGACGGCGGGCAGGTCTTCCTTCTTGACGCCCAGCAGGTCGATCCGCTGGCCACCCGTGACTTTCACATCCGGGATGTTGAACTTGTCGACGACATTGGCGATGGCGCGCAGTTCGTCGGCAGAGGTCATCCCGCCCCACATCCGCGGAACGACGGAATAGGTGCCGTCCTTCTGGATGTTCGCGTGCACGCGTTCGTTGATGAAGCGCGACTGCTGGTCGTCCCTGTATTCGGTCGGCCAGTCGGACAGCAGGTAGTAGTTCAACGCCGGGCGGCACTTGGCGCAGCCGTTGGCGGTGGCCCATTCCAGTTCCTGCATGACCGCGGGGATCGACTTCAGCCCCTTCGCGACGATCAGGCGGCGAACCTCGCCGTGGCCAAGTGTCGTGCAGCCGCACATGCCTTCGGCTTTCTTCTCGAAGCTGTCCCCAAGGGTCAGCGCGATGACGCTTTCGACCAGACCGGTGCAGGTTCCGCAGGAGGCAGACGCCTTGGTGTGTGCCCGAACCTCGGCCAGCGAGGTCAGGCCCTTCTCGTTGATCGCATCGACGATCTTTCCCTTGAAGATGCCGTTGCAGCCGCAGATTTCCGCATCGCTCGACAGGTTGGCCACGGCGGCCAGCGGATCGGCGGCAACGCCGCCCCCCTGGTGCGCCTGGCCGAAGATCAGCGTATCGCGGAGCTCGCTGACATCTTCGCCCGATTTCAGGAACTCGTTGAACCACATGCCATCGGCCACATCGCCGTAAAGCACGGCACCGATCACGCGGTTGTCCTTCAGGATGACCCGCTTGTAGCTGCCGCGTGCGGCGTCACGCAGGACGACATCTTCACGGTCCGGGCCGTCGCCGAAATCGCCGACGGAATAGAGGTTGATGCCGGTCACCTTGAGCTTGGTCGGCGTCTCGGCATGGGCAAAGGCGGCGGCCTCCCCGGTCAGGGTCGCTGCGGCGACCTTCGCCATCTGGTAGAGCGGTGCGACCAGGCCGTAGACCATGCCGCCGACCTCGACGCATTCGCCGACAGACAGGATGTCCGGATCGGAGGTGCGCATCTGCGCGTCGGTGACAATGCCCCGACCGACCTCAAGACCGCTGTCCTTGGCGAGTGCGGTGTTCGGGCGGATGCCGACAGCCATGACGACGAGGGACGCGTCGATGACCTCGCCATCTTCCAGCTCGACACCTTCGACCTTGTCCATGCCGAGGATCAGCTTGGTGTTGGCGCCACAGCGGACGTCGATCCCGCGACCTTCCAGTTCCTTCTGGAGCAGGTAGCCTGCGGCCGGGTCCAGCTGGCGCTCAAGCAGGGTCGGCATCAGGTGCAGGACAGTGACGTCCATGCCCTGCGCCTTTAGACCGGCGGCGGCTTCCAAACCAAGAAGGCCACCGCCAATCACCACGGCGCGCCCGCCACGGCTTGCCGCGGCCTGTCAATCGGCAGCCAATCGTGACCCCCTATCGGCATCCAAAAATGACCCCCTTGGAGCGCCCGGGTAGCTGGCCCGATGCGGTGTAGCCCTCACACAGCGCAGCCGTATCGGGCCAGC